>JBGSLP010000422.1:0-1986 GCA_041740655.1 Alphaproteobacteria bacterium | reverse complement strand
GAAGGCGTCGGACTACCAAATGGATGCGGCATCGCTGACGATCAGAAAGGCACCTGCCGCCGCTTTCGTTCTGGAAATTGAATCGAGCTGCGATCCGCAGGCCAACAAGGCGCTGTCGGGCCTCTACCTCTCGCGCGGCATATACTGCACCCAGTGCGAGGCCGAGGGCTTCCGCCGCATCGCGCCATATCTCGACCGTCCGGATGTGCTGGCGAAATTCCGCGTGCGCCTGGAGGCCGACAAGGCGGCGGCGCCGGTGCTGCTCGGCAACGGCAATCTGATCGAGTCCGGCGATCTGGACGGCGGACGCCACTTCGCGGTCTGGGATGATCCACACCCCAAGCCAGCGTACCTTTTCGCGCTGGTCGGCGGCGATCTCGCTCACATTCGGGATGAGTTCGTCACAGCGTCGGGCCGCAAGGTCGATCTGCGCATCTACGCCGAACCGGGCAAGGAAGAGCGCTGCCACTGGGCGATGGATAGCCTCAAACGCTCGATGCGCTGGGATGAACGCCGGTTTGGCCTCGAATACGACCTCGACATCTTCATGATCGTCGCCGTGTCCGATTTCAACATGGGCGCGATGGAGAACAAGGGCCTCAACATTTTCAACGACAAGCTCATCCTCGCCGCGCCCGAAACGGCGACGGACGCGGATTACGAGCATATCGAGGCCGTGGTCGCGCACGAATATTTTCACAACTGGACGGGCAACCGCGTCACCTGCCGCGACTGGTTCCAGTTGTGCCTGAAGGAGGGGCTCACGGTCTTTCGCGATCAGGAATTCACGTCGGACGAGCGTTCCCGCGCGGTGAAGCGCATTGATGATGTGAGGCTCCTCAGGTCGCGCCAGTTTCAGGAGGACGCGGGGCCGCTCGCCCATCCCGTTCGCCCGGACGCGTTCATCGAGATCAACAATTTTTACACGCTCACCGTTTACGAGAAGGGCGCCGAGCTTTGCCGGATGCTGCAGACCCTCACGGGCGTGGAGGGGTTTCGCAAAGGCGTCGACCTTTATTTCGAGAGGCATGACGGGCAGGCGGTGACGGTCGAGGATTTTCTCGCGGCCATGGCCGACGCCAACCAGATCGACCTTAGCCATTTCAAGCTTTGGTACACGCAGGCCGGAACTCCCGAATTGTCGGTTCGCTGCGCCTATTCGCCCAAAAGCCAGACGGCAAAGCTCACACTGACGCAGACGCTGTTTCCCTCGCCGGGGCAGGATAAAAAGAAGCCGCTGCATATCCCAGTCAAGGTTGGTCTGGTGGGCAAGAGCGGCGACGACCTGCCTTTGAAGCTCGCGGGGGGCGGCGACGTTGCAGGCGGCGTCATCCATTTGCGCAAGCGTCGTGAAACGTTCGTGTTCGAGGGCGTTGCCGAGCGGCCCGTGCTGTCGCCTTTGCGCGATTTTTCCGCTCCGGTCAGGCTGACGACCGACCTGAAAGAGCCCGATCTGCTGTTCCTGATGGCCAATGACTCCAATTCGTTCAACCGTTGGGAGGCCGCCCAGGCGCTCGCCATGCGTCTGCTCAAGGCTTCGGCCGCCGGGGCACCCGTCAAGCCGCGCACGTTGAGCGCATTCATTGCCGCGCTCGGCAAAACGCTGGCCGATGACAACCTCGACCCCGCCTACCGGGCCGCGTTCGGCGCCCTGCCGTCTGAGCGTGACGTGGCGCTGTCCATCGGCAGGAATGTCGACCCAGAAGCCATTCATAACGCTCGGCAGGCGATGCGGGCGAAAATCGGCGCCGTGCTCGGCAAGTCGCTGCTTCAACTTTATGAGGCGCTAGGGCCCGCGCCCGACGCGCCCTTCTCACCGGATGCGAAAAGTGCGGGGCAGCGCGCGTTACGCAATCTGGCGCTCACCTATCTTACGGTGGCCGGCGGACGGAGCGCGCCGAGCCTGCTGAAGGCACATTACGATTCGGCGCAGAACATGACGGACGCCATCGCCGCCCTCAGCCTGTTCTCGAATATCGAGTCGAA
>JBGSLP010000421.1:0-3267 GCA_041740655.1 Alphaproteobacteria bacterium | reverse complement strand
GCCGCGCCTCAAGGCTCGCGAGCGCATCCCGCCAGCGACGCCAGAGCGATTCGACGTGGGCGACATCGGCCGTCAGACCGCCGTAAGCATCGAGCAGACGGCGGTGAGCCGCGGCGTCTACGAACGCGCGGTCCTCATGCTGGCCATGGATTTCAACCAGCAACGCGCCTGTACGCCGCAGCGTCTGGACGCTCACCGGAGTCTCGTTGATGAAAGCTTTCGCGCGGCCGTCGAGCGATTGCACCCGTCGAAGGATGAGTTCCTGGCTCGCATCAACGCCGCTTTCGGCGAGCATCGCAAGCGCGGGATGATGCTCCGGCAGATCGAACTGCGCCGTAACCTGGCCGAAGGGTGCGCCCGAGCGCACAAGCCCCGCCTCGCCCCGGGAGCCAAGCGCAAGCGCGAACGCGTCGAGAAGAATGGACTTCCCCGCGCCCGTCTCCCCCGTGAACGCACTCATGCCAGAGGCGAACTCAAGGTCCAGCTTATCGATCAGAATGATGTCTCGGATGGACAGGGCAGCAAGCATGCTTACCCTTTTAGCGTTGATTCCGGGAGAGATACAGCCGGACGTTCAACCCTGTGCGGTTGAACCGATGGCCTTTTTCCAGGTCCGGCTGATCCACGATCCGCTATCTTCGCGCGGCGTTAGGCCGCCGGTTTTGAGGAGGTCGTAGCTGTCCTTATACCAGCGGCTTTCCGGGAAGTTATGGCCAAGAACGGCGGCAGCGGTCTGCGCCTCGTTCACGATGCCGAGCGCCATGTAGCTCTCGGTAAGGCGCATCAACGCCTCTTCTACATGGGCGGTTGTCTGATACTCCGACACCACTGTGCGGAAACGGTTGATTGCTGCGAGATAGTTGGCCTGCTTGAGATAATAGCGACCGACATTCATTTCCGAGGCGGCGAGCACGTCCTGCGCAACCCTGATCCGCTTTTTGGCTTCCTCGCCGTACCGGCTGTCAGGATATCTGCGCGCGAGGGTTTCAAGCTCGACGACAGCCTTTTTCGTCTCCGATTGATCGCGTTTGGGATCGTTTATGCGGTCGAAATAGGAGGTGGCGATGATGTTCTGCGCCATCGCGGCTTCTTTGGTGCCCGGATGCATCGTGATGTACCGGCGAGCGGCGGCGACGGCTTCAACGGACTTGCCGGCCTTCTGATAGGCAAACGCGGACATTACGATCGCGCGGCGCGCTTCGGGAGCGTAAGGATGCTGCCTATCGACTTCCTCGAACTTTTCCGCTGCGTAGGTATATTCGCCCTTCGAAAGAAACGCATCAGCCTCGGCATAAAGAACGTTCGGCGGCTTGGTCTCTTCCGCCTTCTTAGCGCTTGAAAAAAGGGAGCCTGATGAGCATCCGCCAAGCAGAGCGGCGCTCAGGAGAGCGGCGAGAGACCATATCTGCGTTTTTCGCATCATTCCGTGTGCCACCCCAGCCGATTCAATCTTTAAAACCCTACGAAGTTTAGTAACGACTCGCAAGCCTTAGCTCAATCTTACAGGTAACGAGAAAAGCTCAAAATTGTGGTGTTTTTGCGCTGTGCTGACCCGCCGCGCCGGACTGCAACTGGCGGTCCAAAATACAAAGAGCGGCGAAATCGCCGCTCCCTTAAACGTATTTCGGTATAATCAGGCTTTCTGCGGAGCGAAAGCTGGCTGAGGAATACCAAAGCCGATATCGGCATGACCGACAGCTTCGCGATAGCGAGGACGAGCCGTTGCAGTTTCCACAACATCCCAAGCCGATTTCGCGGCGAACAACGCATGAAGCATCATTGAATTGAGTTTGTGACCACCGCGGATCGAGCGGAAAGCGCCGAGGATCGGAGCGCCAGCAAGCGAAAGATCGCCGACCGCGTCCAGCGCCTTGTGGCGGGCGAACTCGTCTTTGAAGCGAAGGCCTTCAGGGTTCATGATCCGGTCATCGCCGACTGCAACCGTGTTATCGAGCGATGCGCCCAATGCGCGACCGCAGGCCCAGAGTTTTTTCACATCGCGCATGAAGCCGAATGTGCGGGCGCGGCAGAGTTCTTTGCGGAAGTTGCTTGGAGTTACGTCAATCGCCATACGCTGGCGGCCAATCAGTGGAGTGTCGAAATCGATTTCAACGTCAACCTTGAAGCCCTGATATGGTGTGAACTCAGCAACCATATCGCCTTCTTCGATGCGCACCGGGCGCAGAACACGAATATACTTGCGAGCTTCCGGCAGTTGGCGAACGCCGACTTTGTCGATTGCATCGACGAAAGGCTCGGAACTTCCGTCCATGATCGGGATTTCAGTGCTGTCGACTTCAATATCCACGTTGTCGACGCCCATACCGCGCAGAGCGGCGAGAAGATGCTCGACGGTTGCGACCGTCGCGCCAGTCGCGCCGGTCAGAACCGTACAAAGTGTGACGTTGTTTACAAAACGAAAATCGCCGGGAACGTGGTTCAAAGTGCCGGATGGCGTTTTGAGGTAGAAATTATATCCGGAGTTCGCCGCTGCCGGATGAAGAACGAGAGAGACCTGTTTACCGCCGTGAACGCCGACACCTTCAAGAACGATTTCGCGGCCGATAGTCGTCTGGTAGTCGCCCAAGCTATAAAAGCTCATGATTTTTCGCCGTTCGTTTGTTTGCCCCCCGGGAAGCGCCTACTCATCCCGGCCCGTACAATCGTTTGCGACTTAGTCTTGTAATAACTTGTTTTTCGTTGTCGTCAGATCGTGGGTGGAACCTAGCCGCTGATTTTGGGCGCCGACAAATCACGCTTGTTTACACTCTGTTACGAAATGGTTCCGTGAGGGGGCGCAATGGGCGCGAGTTCCCTTGCACGGCGGATTAAGGTCGCGGCGAATATCGCAAGCGCGCTTCATCGGACGCTTGCAAATGCTGATTGAGAGAAAGTTTTAGCGCTTAAAAAACTGTGGAATTTCAAAGCCTTCATCGCCGTTTGGCGATGGCTTGCGATCTCCCAGGCTGGGCTCGGCGCGGCGTTGCGACCCGGCGTCGTCCATATAGGCGCCGTTCTCTTTACGGGCTCCATGACGCTCAATGATCACGGCCTGGGGTTCCGGCGCAGCTAACGTTTTCGGATTGCGTTGCGCAGATGCCACAGGATTTTCGAGGTTTGATGATTCGCGTGAGCGCGAGCGTCCGGCCATCCAGTCGAACAGGCTGCGGCGCGGAGCGTCTTTCGGCGTTCCAGCGCCCGCGCCGCCCAACTCGGGGAAATCATCGCTCGTGAGCGGACGCCGCGGCGGCTTCATCGGCGCCTTTG
>JBGSLP010000420.1:0-1787 GCA_041740655.1 Alphaproteobacteria bacterium | reverse complement strand
CGCCGTCATTCGCCTGAGGCAAAGCGCCCGACGGTCACCACATGGTCTTTGCGGCCCGCTCTGGCCATTCCTGATCATAGGCGGGCCCGCCGATCTTGTCGCCGCTGATGCTGGCGAGGATTTCCCCCGGCGTCGGCAGGCTGGCCGGATCGACATGCGCACCGGCTTGCCAGAGCTTCGAGCGAACGATCGCGCGGGCGCACTGGAAATAAACCCGCTCAACCCGGATGATGACCACCGAGCGTGGCGCATGGCCGTCCACGGTAAACGACTCCAGCAGGGCGGCCTCCGCGCTGATGCGCGCAACTCCGTTCACCCGCAACGTCTGGCCAAGACCAGGAATGAGGAAGAGCAGCGCCACGCGCGGATCGCGGACAATGTTGCGCAGCGAGTCGATCCGGTTATTGCCGCGACGGTCGGGCAGCATCAGGGTTTCGTCATCCGCGATGCGCACGAGCCGTGACGCGGCGTCGCCACGCGGTGAGCAGTCGAGGCCCTCGGGTCCGCTTGTCGCCAACGCCAGAAACGGCGAGGCCTCGATCAGCGCGCGATATTGCGGCGTGAGACGATCCACCTCCTTCACGAGCGACGTTTCACCGGGTACGCCGTAAAGCGCCTCCAGCTCTTCGCAGGTCCTGATCTCGCCCATTGCTTGCCTCCGGTTCCTTTGCAGTTTAGGCCTCGGCTTAGACAATGCCGCCGTTTTTGTCAGCCGCAACGAGGAAAGCTTTGAGTTGCACCATACAATGATATTGGTATAATTGAACTATGGATGAGAAACTCGCAGTCAAAACATTAGCCTCGCTCGCGCAGGAGCATCGCCTCCGCATTTTCCGCCTTCTTGTGCAGAAGGGGACGAACGGTCTCGCGGCCAGCGCAATCGCCGACGCCGTGCAAATCAGCCGCACGAGCGTTTCGTTCCACCTGAAAGAGCTTGAAGCAAGCGGACTTTTGCATTCCTGGCGGGAAGGGCGAAGCATCCGTTACGCGGTTGTCATCGACGCTATGCGCGAGTTTCTCGTTTTCCTCACGCATGACTGTTGCGAGGGACACCCGGAAATATGCGGCCCTGTTTTCACGCAGGGCCAGGAGTTTTGCTGCGAGTCCAAGGAGAATGAGGATGTCTGAGCAGGTCTATAATGTGCTGTTTCTCTGCACGCACAACTCGGCGCGGTCAATCATTGCGGAAGCGATCATGAACAGGCTCGGCGCGGGCCGGTTCCGCGCTTTCAGCGCCGGCAGCCAGCCGAAGGGTGAGCCGCATCCATACGCGCTAGAACTCTTGCACAAAAATAACCACGACATCAGCCAGTTCCGCTCCAAATCGTGGGACGAGTTTGCAGCGGCCGACGCGCCGAAAATGGATTTTGTCTTCACGGTTTGCGACAGCGCCGCGTCGGAGACTTGCCCCTATTGGCCCGGTCAGCCCATGACCGCGCATTGGGGCGTGCCCGACCCGTCCGCCGCGACCGGAAACGAGGCCGAGCGCCGCTTTGCGTTTGCCGACACCTACCGCATGATGTATCAGCGCATCGGGATTTTCACCAACCTGCCGATCGAGTCGATCGACAAGCTCAAGCTTCAGGAGCGGCTCGACGCCATCGGCAAGCTCGTGAGCGAAAAACAAGAAGCCTGATTTTGCAGTAGGGGGGCGCATGGCGTCGGCGGGGATCGAACGGCGGCTCGTCGCCGAGGGCTTGGGCACGTGCCTGCTGGCGGCCATCGTCATCGGATCCGGCATCATGGGCGAGAAGCTCGCGGGCGGCAATGTGGCGGTCGCGCTGCTG
>JBGSLP010000419.1:0-6287 GCA_041740655.1 Alphaproteobacteria bacterium | reverse complement strand
ATGATCGGCATGACGAAATCGCTCGCCCGCGAGGTCGCATCGCGCGGCATCACCGCGAACTGCATCGCGCCGGGTTTCATCGAGACGCCGATGACAGGCGAGTTGAACGCCAAACAGACCGAGACTATCGCCGCCGCAATTCCCGCCGGAGTGTTCGGAAAACCGGAAGACGTCGCGGCTGCGGTGGTTTACCTTGGAAGCGATGAGGCGCGTTATATCACTGGCGAAACATTGCATGTCAACGGAGGCATGCTTATGGTTTGAGCGGGCGGCTAAAGTCGTGCGCTCATCGGGTGTTGAAAGTGTTCAAAGTCTGGCTGACAGAGAGCGAAAAAATGCTTTCCTCAGACTCACTTTCAATGCTACCAGCCACATCGCTGGGCTGTCTGGCGCTTTATAAGCGCAACAGGGGGAGGCGTCAGTCGTCTGGAATGCGCGTTTTCTGCGGGGCCGCGCCGTCTGGGCTTGGGAGCAACATGAGGCAAACATATGAGCGATATTGCAGAACGCGTTAAGAAGATCGTTGTCGAACACCTTGGCGTCGAAACTGAGAAAGTCACTGACAACGCCAGCTTCATCGACGATCTTGGCGCGGACAGCCTTGACACCGTCGAACTCGTCATGGCGTTTGAAGAAGAATTTGGAGTGGAAATTCCAGACGACGCAGCCGAAACCATTCTGACTGTCGGCGATGCGGTCAAGTTTCTGGAAGATAATGCGGCCTAAACGTTTGCCATCTGCATGATTGCGCGTTGCCGCTGCCCGGGGTCATCAAGCTTATCGCTGCAATTAAGCAGTTTAACAGGCTCCCGGTTGTATAGCGTTTGGATGAAAGCGGAGGCTTTATGCGGCGAGTCGTCTTAACCGGGCTTGGCCTCGTGTCGCCTGTTGGATGCGGCGTCGAGGCTACCTGGGCTCGTATTCTGGCGGGAGAGAGCGGAGCGCGGCGCATCGAGGAATTCGACGCGTCCGATCTCGCCTGTCAGATTGCCTGCTTCATTCCGCGCGGCGCCACGTCGGAGGGCAAATACAATCCCGATGACTGGATGGAGCCAAAAGAGCAGCGCAAGGTTGACGATTTCATCATCTACGCCATGGC
Source organism: Alphaproteobacteria bacterium (assembly GCA_041740655.1). Classification (GTDB taxonomy): domain Bacteria; phylum Pseudomonadota; class Alphaproteobacteria; order Rhizobiales; family Rhodomicrobiaceae; genus JAWXCE01. The sequence goes on along the minus strand of JBGSLP010000419.1, from coordinate 5,188 downwards.
GGCGGCGGGCGAAGCGCTGAAAGATTCAGGCTGGGCGCCGAAAACCTATGAAGATCAGGCCCGAAGTGGGGTCTTGATAGGATCGGGCATTGGAGGCTTGCAAGGGATCGAGAAAGCGGCGCTGTTACTTGCGGAAAAAGGGCCGAGGCGCATCAGCCCGTTTTTCATCCCCGGTCGCCTTATCAACTTGGCGTCCGGCTATGTGTCGATAACCTATAATCTGAAGGGGCCGAACCACGCGGTCGTAACAGCGTGCTCGACGGGCGCTCACGCAATCGGGGACGCGGCAAGGCTGATCGCATGGGGCGACGCCGATGTCATGGTCGCGGGTGGAACGGAGTCGCCGATCTGTCGCCTTGCCGTGGCCGGGTTCGCCGCCTGTCGCGCGCTTTCAACCGGCTTCAACGAAGAACCGACGCGCGCATCCCGCCCATATGACAAGGATCGCGATGGCTTTGTCATGGGCGAGGGCGCCGGAGTCGTGGTGCTTGAGGAATATGAGCACGCCAAGGCTCGTGGCGCAAAAATCTACGCCGAGGTCATTGGTTACGGCCTGTCGGGCGACGCCTATCACATCACCGCTCCCGCAGAGGACGGCGATGGGGCGTTTAGGTGCATGGACGCCGCGATCAGACGGGCGAAAATTGCTCCCGCCGACATCGATTACATCAACGCGCACGGCACCTCGACCCCCATGGGCGACGAGATCGAGCTTTCCGCAGTTGAGCGCCTTTTCGGCGCCTCCGCTGAAAAGCTGACGATGTCGTCGACCAAATCGGCTACGGGGCATCTGCTTGGCGCCGCAGGCGCGATCGAGGCGATTTTTTCGGCGCTGTCTATCCGCGATAACATAGCGCCGCCGACGCTCAATCTAGATAATCCATCCGTTGCGACCAAGATCGATCTCGTGCCGCACAAGGCCAAATCGCTTCCGATCAATACGGTTTTGTCCAATTCCTTTGGCTTTGGCGGCACGAACGCATCGCTCGTGCTGCGCAGGGTCGACTGATGCAGCGGCGAGCTATGCGCGAACAGCAGGGGTTCTCCCTTTCGCCATAATTCATTGATGAACTCCGCGGACGATTACGCTACGGGGAAAACGCATGCGATCTGATGAACAGGTCTGGGGAGGAACGAACCGCTCAGGCAAGGCGGGCTATTCCAATCGCCAGATTGGCATCATGGCCCGCAGTCCAGCCGAAGCTCTGGAGCCGGATCATGCGCCCGAGCCGCCTCGCGGCAGCAAGAAGCGCCATCAACATCCCGTCCTGATTTTCCTCAACACATTCATGACGTTGCTTCTCATCGGCGTCATTGGCCTTGCAGGCATGTTCTACTTCGTCCGCACCCAGTTCGACCGTGCCGGGCCGCTAAACCATCCGACCGTGGTCGTGATCCCTGAGGGCGACGGCGCGATTGGAATCGCCAGCCGCCTGGAGCGTGAAGGCATCATCACCGACAAACGTATTTTCATGGCCAGCGTGCTTTATTTCCGCGCCCATAAAAAGCTGAAGGCGGGTGAGTATGCGATCGAGAGTAAAGCCAGCATCCGGCGCGTTCTCGACACCCTGATAGAAGGCAGGGCGATCCTCTACAGCGTCAGCTTGCCGGAAGGTCTGACGAGCGAGCAGATAGTGGACCGGCTGCGCGCCAATGAAGACCTTGTGGGCGATATCGCCCAAATTCCGCCCGAGGGCACGCTGCTGCCCGATACGTACAAGTTTTCGAGGGGCACAACGCGGGAAGATCTCGTTAAGCGCATGCAATCCGAGCAAACCAAATTTCTAGACAAGGTATGGAGCAAGCGGGCTAAAGATCTGCCTTTTTCGACACGCGAGGAAGCTCTGAAGCTGGCGTCTATCGTCGAAAAAGAGACTGGGCGCGCTGACGAACGGCACCGCGTTGCGGCCGTTTTCGTCAACCGCATGCGCAAGAAAATGCGCCTTCAGTCCGATCCAACCATTATCTACGGCATTGTCGGCGGCAAGGGCGTGCTCGGTCGCTCGATCTACCGCAGCGACATTGACGGCGACACGCCTTACAACACCTACAGAATTCCCGGGCTTCCACCGACCCCGATCGCAAACCCCGGACGCTCCGCTATCGAAGCTGTCCTATCGCCCGCCAAGGTCAACGATCTGTTTTTCGTGGCGGACGGCACTGGCGGACACGCGTTTGCGGAAACTCTGCAGGAGCATAACCGCAACGTCGCAAAGTGGCGTGTGGTGGAACGTGAACGCGCCGCAGAGGCGCAGCAGCAGGAAGCGGTCGCCGCAACGGAGTTGAGCGCGCCCGACGCAGCGACGGCCTCAGTTGTTCCAGGCGCACGACAGGCCCCGTCGCCCCAGATGGTGCAAGTTCCGCTACCCGAAAAACGTCCCGCCCGATAGGAGTTGGTCATAGCCTTGCGACATGCAAAGCTTGACAAGATGTTTGCGGCGTTCAAAAGCTCGGCAAACACCCACAGCGAACGGGATCGACTTGCAGGACAACAAAACTCAAAGGCGTGGCTTGATGCTCGTCATCTCCTCGCCGTCAGGCGCCGGGAAAACCACGCTCACGCGGATGCTTGTGGAGCGCGATCCGAACCTGCAACTCTCGATCTCGGTAACGACACGTCCGCGCCGCAGCAACGAACAGGACGGCGTGCACTATCACTTCATCGACAAGCCGCGCTTTGACGCGATGAGCGAGGCTGGCGAGCTTATCGAGTCAGCGCGAATTTTCGAGAACTATTATGGAACTCCGCGCGAGCCGTTGGAAGCCGCGCTTGCAAGCGGCCGCGACGTTGTTTTCGACATCGACTGGCAGGGCGCACGGCAGTTGCAGGCGCAGGCGCCGGATGACCTTGCGACGGTTTTCATCCTGCCGCCCTCGCGCGCCATCCTGGAGCAGCGGCTGCGAAATCGCGGGGCTGACGACGAAGAGACCGTACGACGGCGCATGGCCGCCGCTTCTGACGAGATGAGCCACTGGTCAGAGTATGATTACGTAGTCATCAATGACGATCTGGAGCGGTCTGCGGCGGCGTTGAAAGCTATCCTCGATGCGGAGCGTCTGAGGCGCACACGTAGCCATGGTCTGCCCGAATACGTGAAGCAACTCATGATTGATGCCTAACGTGGGGGCTGTGGTAGCTTGAAGCTGTCATGGCTTCTAATGGCCTGACGCCTCCAGCGCGGCCGCAAGCACGGCGTATTGCTCAACGCTGACAGTTTCCGCCCGGTCCGTTATAGCCACTCCTGCATCCGCTAGTACCGCATCCAGGTTCGTGAATAACGGCTTCAGCGTCGAGCGAAGCATCTTGCGCCTCTGGCCGAACGCCGCCGCAGTGACGGTCTGCAAAGCCTGCGATCCATGGCTCCCGGAAGGTTGGGCCGTCGGGGTGATGACGACGACGGACGAGGATACTTTCGGCGGCGGCGTGAACGCCTGCGCGGGCACATGGAAGGCGACGCGCGCCTCGGACCGCCATTGCGACAGCACCGATAGACGGCCGTAAGTTTTCGAGCCGGGCAGCGCAACGATGCGATCCGCTACTTCACGCTGAAACATCAACGCCAGATGTTGCCAGAACGGTGGCCAAGGCTCGGTGGTGAGCCAGCCGGTGAGCAGCGGCGTCGCGATGGAATAGGGCAGGTTGGCGATGATATACACGCGCGAGGCGCCGTCGGCCAGCGCCGCAAAATCGACAGTCAGCGCATCGCCCATGATGACGGTGATCTGGCCGGGCCAGCGTGCGCTGATCTCATCCAGCGCCGGAACGCACCGTTCGTCACGCTCAATGGCAATGACGCGATCAGCGCCCTCCAGAAGCAGGGCGCGGGTCAGCCCGCCCGGGCCGGGGCCAACCTCGATCACGGTCACGCCGCGCAAATCGCCGGTCGAGCGCGCGATGCGGCGCGTGAGGTTGAGATCGAGGATAAAGTTCTGGCTGAGGCTCTTGCGCGCCGAGAGATCAAGCCTGCGAATGACCTCGCGAAGCGGCGGCAGATTGTCGGGCGATTCCGTCACGTGCGAAGCGCGGTCGCGCGGCGTGCGCTCGCCATCGAATGCGCAAGCCTGAGCGCATGCATGAGGCTGGACGGATTCGCGCGCCCGGTCCCGGCAATGTCGAACGCAGTGCCGTGGTCGGGCGACGTGCGGATGAACGGCAGTCCGAAGGTCACGTTGACCCCCTCGTCAAAAGCCAGCGTTTTGACCGGTATAAGCGCCTGATCGTGATACATCGCGATAACCGCGTCATAGCCGGTACGCGCTCGCTCGTGAAAAAGCGTGTCGGCCGGATGAGGTCCTGTGGCGCGAACGCCTTTTGATTGTAGCGTGGCGATGGCGGGCACGATGATGGTCTGATCCTCGACGCCGATGGCGCCATTTTCGCCTGCATGCGGATTTAGCCCCGTGATGGCAAGACGCGGCTCGGCGACGCCAAACAGCTTCGTCAGCGCTGATGCGGTGATGAGCGCTGTTGAAACGATCAATTCCTCGGTGATGAGCGTCGGCACGTTGCGCAGCGGAGTGTGAATGGTAAGCGGTACAACACGCAATTGCGGCGCGGCGATCATCATTACGGGCGTAGCGCTGTGGCCCGCGTCTCGAGCCAGTTGGCCCAGATATTCGGTATGCCCCGGATGTTCGAAGCCTGAAGCTTGTAAAATGTATTTGGCGATCGGGTTTGTCACGACTGCGCACGTCTCGCCTGAAAGGGTGGCGGTAACGGCGGTCTTTATGGCAGCGAGAATAGCGCCAGAATTCGTGACGCTCGGAGCGCCTGGTGTCACTGCGGCTGCAAGGGGGATGTCATATACAGGAAAAGCGGAAGAGAATATCCTGGGTGCATCCGAAATGCTGGATACCTGGTGAATCGGTGCGTTCCAGTTAAGCGAGCCTGCAAGCTCCCGAATTTGCGCCAGATCGCCCAGATAGCAAAACGGCGGAATTTTCTCCGCTCCGCGTGACATCCAGCATTTCAACGCGATCTCCGGGCCGATGCCAGATGGGTCTCCCATCGTCAGCGCCAAAGGAGGGTTTGGATTAGCAGCGCTGGCGGACACCATTTTTGCGATAGGAACTAAAGTGAACTCTGCTGGATGTGCGCTTTCTTGCGCAGAGTATTCAGGTGGCCTCTGGCCTGAATCTGAAACTCCTCCTGCCGCTTGTCGACTTTTTCCTCGCCTTTGGGCGATTT
>JBGSLP010000418.1:0-2100 GCA_041740655.1 Alphaproteobacteria bacterium | reverse complement strand
CAGCAAGCGGCGCAAGCCCGGCGCGGCGGCGTTCTTCGCAAATTTCGAGCGCGAAATCCTGCGGCTGGAGCGCACTTTGCAGGACGGCTCCTACCGCCCCGGCCGCTATGTCGAAATCCTCGTGCGCGACCCGAAGGAGCGACTTGTCTCCGCCGCGCCCTTTCGTGACCGCGTGGTGCATCACGCGCTATGCGCTGTCATATCCCCGCTGTTCGAGCGCGGATTCATCGCCCACTCGTTTGCCAACCAGACCGGAAAAGGCACGCATCGCGCCATAGCCGTGTATGAGCGCTATCGCGAGCGCAACGCCCATGTGCTGCGCTGCGATATCTATCGCTACTTCCCCGCCATCGACCACGCCATCCTGAAGGCCGAGTTCCGCCGCCGCATCGCTTGCGCGCCCACGCTCGCGCTGATGGATTTGATCGTTGATGGCTCGAACGCGCAGGAGCCGGTCAATTTGCATTTCTCCGGCGATGATCTCTTCGCGCCCTATCAGCGGCGGCGCGGCCTGCCGATCGGCAATTTGACGAGCCAATTCTTCGCCAACCTTTATCTCGACCGGTTCGACCATTTCGTGACGGAAGTTTTGCGCGCGCCTTACCTGCGCTATGTCGATGATTTCGGGCTGTTCCACGACGATCCGTCCGTGCTCGCGGACTGGCGCGGGCGAATCGAGCGCTATCTGGAAGGTCGCCGCCTGAAACTGCACCCGCGCAAGACGGTGATCCTGCCCACGGCCGAGCCTATGCCGTTTCTCGGCTTCGTGCTGGCGCCAGGCGGGCGTCGGCTGCCAGAGGAGAATGTGGCGCGCTTCCGCAACCGGCTGCGGTCCTTGCGCGACCGCTGGCGGGCGGGGACGGTGACTGCTGATGACGTGGAGGCCAAGGTGCGGGCCTGGATTGCTCATGCGGAGCATGCCGACAGCTGGCGCCTGCGCGAGGCGATTTTCAGGGACGGCTGGTTCGATCCGGAGATCATGCGGACCGAAAAACGGCGCAAAAAGCGGGGCTGACCATCCTCCAAAAAAATTGCTCGCCTTCGGCGAATCAGTTAAGAAAGAGGTAGAGACAAAAGTACGTAAAGAAATGAGGATTAAAGATTTAACGTCCTGGCAACCCGGAAACCGATAGTGTCGTAGCGGCTCTCAGGCGAGATGTCGTCGCGGCTCTCAGGCGAGATGTCGTCGCGGTTGGCCGCGCGGAGGTCCTGCGGAAAGCCGTCCCAGCCACCGCCGCGAAGGACGCGCCTACCACAATCTCCGGTTGTCCATGGCCCACCAGAAGAACGCAGCGCCGTCCTCTTCGCTTCATAACTGGCGTTCCGGCAATCCTCACACCACTCCCAAACATTGCCGTGCATCTGATAAAGGCCCCAAGGATTGGGCTGGAACTCGTCAACTGGAACTGTCTTCTCGCGGTACTCGCCTTTCGACCCGCCGCCGACATAGGTGATATTGCCGTCATAGTTCGCCTGGGACGGCGAAATCGACGAGCCCCACCAGAACGGCGTTTGCGTCCCTGCACGGCACACATACTCCCACTCAGACTCAGAGAGGAGGCGGTAAGCCTTGCGCGTTTTGGCTGAGAGCCATGTCACATAAGCCTGCGCGTCCTCCCAACTCACATTGATCACTGGACGCCGCCCGCGCCCCCAGCCTTCATCGTTGGGCTTATGGCTCACGCCGTCTGCAGCCACGGCTGCATACCACTCCTCAAACGTCACCGCAAAACGCCCCACCGCAACAGGGGCAGGGATCGTCACCTCATGCTGCGGGCGTTCGTACTTGAAGTCATCGCCATGCTCTTTCGTGAGTTTCGCAATCTCAGCATCCGATGAGCCCATCAGAAACCGCCCCGCAGGAACAACCACAAGCTCCGGCGCAAACGGCGCATCCTGGAAGATGGAACCCACAGGCAGGCAGTCATCCGGCGCGAGCGTTTTCGCCCGCGCCCAGCCTTTGAAATACGCATCCCAATCGGCCGCCTTACGCAAATCCGCCACTGGCCCGACGCCCCCCGGCGCATGGGGGTTTGCCTCCCGCCACGGCCCGGTCATGTGCTCGACAGAGCCAAGCTCCGCCATGTCGAACCGCGCCCC
>JBGSLP010000417.1:0-1699 GCA_041740655.1 Alphaproteobacteria bacterium | reverse complement strand
CATACCGAGCGGCAGGGCGGCGAACTGACATCCGAGCGCATCGGCCAGATCTGGATGGATGTGCAGCGCGAGAGCCTCGGGCCATCGGTCACGCTCAACGAGGGATACGAAAATTACTGGGTTTACATCCCGCACTTCGTGCATTCGCCATTTTACGTTTACGCCTACGCCTTCGGAGACTGCCTCGTGAATTCGCTCTATGCGGTTTACGAGAAAACGCCCGAGGGCTTTCAACAGCGCTATCTCGACATGCTGAAAGCAGGCGGCTCCAAGCACCACAAGGAGTTGCTGGCGCCGTTCGGCCTCGACGCAACAGATCCGGATTTCTGGACCTTGGGCCTCAATGTGATCGAGAATCTCATCGCCGAACTCGAAGACATGGAAGACTCATGACCGACAAAACGCCGCCAGACACCAGTGAGGACAACCGGTTTTCGCAGCGCGTCCGGCGCTACGCGCAGGTCGGCACGTCCGTTGGCGGGGTCGCGGCGCGGATTGCCGGGCGGCAGATTTTCGGGCTATCGGTCGATCAGTCAAAAAATGCGGGCGAACTTGCTCGCGCGCTGGGCGGTCTCAAAGGGCCGCTGATGAAGCTGGCGCAATTGCTCTCGACCATCCCGGACGCCGTACCGCCGGAGTATGCGGCCGAGCTTTCCCAGCTTCAGGCGCAGGCGCCGCCCATGGGCTGGGCTTTTGTCAAGCGGCGCATGGCCGCGGAGTTGGGGCCGGACTGGCGGGATAAGTTTGCCGAATTCGGGCAGGACGCCGCCGCGGCGGCATCGCTCGGGCAAGTTCACAGAGCCGTTGGTCTGGATGGGCGGGCGTTGGCCTGCAAGCTGCAATACCCCGACATGCAGTCGGCGGTGGAGGCCGATCTCAACCAGCTCAAGGTGGTGCTTGGCCTGCATCGGCGCATCGACACCAGCCTCGATACATCCGAAATTGGCGCCGAGATCGCCGCGCGCCTGCGCGAGGAGCTCGATTACACCCTTGAGGCCAAGCATATCCGGCTCTATCGCGGTATTTTCGAAGGCAACGATGCTATCCGCGTGCCCGGTGTCGTTGCCGAACTATCGACCCCGCGCCTGCTGACCATGGACTGGCTCGAAGGCGGCCGGCTGATCGACTATAAGCAAAAGCCGCTCGATGAGCGCAACGTCATCGCGACGGCGCTTTTCCGCGCGTGGTGGTATCCGTTCAGCCATTACGGCGTCATCCACGGCGACCCGCACCTAGGCAACTACACCATTTTCGAGGACGGCGACGGGCGCGCGGCGGGCATCAACCTGCTCGATTACGGCTGCATCCGCACCTTCGATCCGAAATTCGTGGAAGGCGTCATCGACCTCTATCGCGGGCTGCAGAACAACGATCGCGCGCGGGTCGTGCACGCCTACGAGACGTGGGGCTTCAAAAACCTGTCGAACGATCTCATCGACATCCTCAACATCTGGGCGAACTTCATCTACGGCCCTCTGCTGGATGACCGTGTGCGGCCAATCGCGGAGTTCGTCGCCCCCGGCGCCTATGGCCGCAAGGAAGCGTTCGAGGTGCATCAGGGTTTGAAGGCGAAGGGGCCGGTGAAAATACCGCGTGAATTCGTGTTCATGGATCGCGCAGCAATTGGCCTCGGCAGCGTGTTCCTGCATCTGGGCGCGGAGATAAACTCCTACCGCGTCTTCAACGAAACCATCGCCGA
>JBGSLP010000416.1:0-1501 GCA_041740655.1 Alphaproteobacteria bacterium | reverse complement strand
TGGCCTGCGCCAGACGGGCGCCATTCAGCGGGGCCGATCCACCGCGCAACGCCTCCGGCGCGACCTGCGCCGCCAGCTTCCCTTCCGAGAAGTTGCTTCTTTGCTTGACCGGCCCGCTGTTCGAGGCGTCTTTGCGATTGGCGATTTCCGTGCCCAGATTGGGAAGCCATTCGCGCTGCGCGCCGATGATCACATCGCGTGGTATGCTGGCCGTCAAGTCGACGATCATGTCCTTGCCAACCCTGACGCCGCCACCCAGATCGAGCCTGGCGATAACGTCCGAGGCTTTCGTGGTAACCAGCGAATGAAACAGGCGTTTGACCCGCCAGACAAAATTCGTGACGGTCGCAATGTCTTCCTTGGTCGCGGTCGTCAAATCACGGAGATCGAGCTTTTCAATCCGCCTCATCAACGCCCTCCCGGCGTTGTCCTGAGACAGCAGCACCTTCATGAACGGCGTGATGTCAGCGGTGGATGTGTCGGGCCAGTCGCCGATAGCCGCCTTTTTAGACCTAAGCGATTCAAGGTCTAACTCCGGCAAAGAGAGGAAAGCGATGCCTTTGGGGCCGGTCGCCCGCTCCTTGCCCATGATCTGGTCGAGATGGCAAGAGGCGCAGGTCTGGTCGAACGACGCCACGCCCATGACCCGCTTGTCCTCGTTGCTGTTGTGGCAGGTCGAGCAGCTTTCGGGGATGCGCTTTGTCTTGTCCTTCTGCGCGATCTCGGGGAAATGCTTCCCGAAATGGCTAGCGTGATCATAAATGATCCGCGTGCGCCGCTCGAACGGATAATTTTCAAATTTCGGGTGACCGCCGTCGAAGCTGTCGAATTTCACGACATGGCATGAGCGGCATTGCTCGTCGGATATTTTATTCAGGTCGAAATTGACGCCCTTGTGCTCCTGATGGCAGGTCGCGCAGTAAAGCCCGCCCTCGACGATTTTGTCGGTGGGGAAGGCGATGTGCTGCGCGCGGGCTGCAATAGGCGCGGGCGTCGTCGCCGCGACCTTGGTCAGGCGTTCCGTGCTCTGCCTGAGAACCGCCGTCGAAGCGCCGTGCGAGTTGAAAGCGGTGGCGTCCGGCATTTGATGGCAGGTGATGCAAGCCTTGCTGTCGGCGAGCGGATCGCCAGCGACAAGGCCATGAACCCAGCCAATTTTCCCGTTGCCGTTCTGGCTGTGGCAGGAGCCGCAATTGTCGATCGCCCCGTGAGCGCTCGAGAGTGGCCCCGGCATGAGAAACTGCGATCCCTTGCCGATCAGCAGGGCAAACACGACGCAGATAAGCGTCACGAGCGCCAGTCCTTGCGCAACGCGGTCGCGCAGCAAGCCCTGCCCCGCCGGTTTCCCGGCCTTGGGCGACCGCATTCCTCCCATCCGTCCTGGTCGCCGCATCACCAAGCCCCCGATGAAAATGCATACACGACGATCACGTGCAGCACCGTCATGACGATCAGCGAATAGGTGACCGGCACATGTACGAAAAGCCAGGCTTTATGCAGC
>JBGSLP010000415.1:0-4691 GCA_041740655.1 Alphaproteobacteria bacterium | reverse complement strand
TTCCTCGCTAACGCCAAAATCAAGTCTGGCGCGGAAGAGGTTCGTTCCAACTGCACGCCCAAGAGCGCCGGCAGTTGATTGACCGCAACGAGGAGCGCAAGGCCTGCGGTAAAGCCGCTTAACACCGGCTGGCTGACATAGCGGAGCAGTCCCTCAAGTCCAAGCATCGCAAAGAGCATCAAAAACACTCCCGCAACGACGCCAACCGCCAGAACCGCTGCAACAAAGTTCGGCGCGTCGGGACTGGTAAACGGTAGAACCGCGCCAAGCGTCGCCAAAGCAGCAGCGGGCGTTGGGCCCGGCGAGACAAACCTGCCCTTCGCGAAGACGGCAAAGACGACGAGCGGCGCCAGGCTGGCGTAAAGGCCCATAACGGGCGGGACGCCCAACAGCAATGCGAACGCCAAGCCTTGCGGGATGATGATGATCGTGACCATGACGCCTGCCGGGATATCGCCGAAAAACTGCTCCCGTCGGTAGCTTCGCATCCACTGCGGCACGACACGGCCGATGGCGGCCCTGCTCAAATCTCGGCCGCCGATCATGCCGCCTCTTCCCTTGGCTCGTGGGTTTCGATGACGATCGGCGTATCGGCCATAAGCGGCCGCTTCGGCCGATAGCGGGGACGCGCCGGATCGGCCTGCTCTTCGTCGACGAAGGCAAGAAACGACATCAAAGCTGAGACGATCTCATTCGTCGCCCCAAGCGTCGTAAAGTGATTGCGCCCGGGTAGCGTCACAGTCCATGCCGAGATCCATCGGCCGAAGCGGGCGATGTCGGGCCAGAGCGGATCGCGGTCGCCGCAAATGAGAAGCGCGGGACACCTCGCGTCCGCGACATCGCCGGACAAGTCGGTGCGGTCAAGGGCAACCGACGCCCAAAGCGCATCGACATCATTGCTGAGAAGTTGATCCCGTAACGCCGGACTGATCGGCCGCCCGCTCGAAGTTTCAATATGGCTGATCCAGCCATCCAGATTGTCGCTAAGCGCGTTGCGGAACATGCTCAAGCTTTGCGCGTAGCCATGCGCGCCAATGACGATCAGACCTCGGATGCGATCGGGATAGAACGAGGCGACGGCCAAACCGATCCAGCCGCCCATGGAATAACCGCAGAGGTCGGCGGCTTTGATGTTGAGTGCGTCAAGCACTGCGATAACGTCGCCAGCGCGTTTATGGTCGGAATAGGAGCCAACATCATACGGCTTCTCGCTTGTCCCGTGGCCCCTCGCATCAATCAGCACGACCTGCCGGCCCGCTTCGACAAGCCGCTCAACGAGACCAAAAGCGCGCCAGCTTTCCCGGCAGTTGGCGAAGCCATGCAACAGGACGACAGGCGGGCCAGAGCCCTCAATCTCATAGGCAATTTCGACGCCGTCGGAGGCGGTCACAAATCGTGTCATGGCAATTATTCTCTCGAGGAAATTCCGCTTCAGCGGCTTGGTTGAAGATCATGGAATGACGCCTGCCATCCCATTCGCATCATCGCCAAAAGCGACAGGAACGTAAGGCGAAGAACCGTGAAAAGCCGAGCAGATAATCAAGGATAAACAATTGATCCATATCGGAAAAAGGTAACGACGGCGCAGCCGCGCTTTCTGGGCTGCCTCAACCGCGATGGAGGCGTCTATCGGCTTGAGCTCGGGAGATACGGGTTCAGAATAAGGTCTTTGTGGACTACTACGCGCAAGGGCCAGCCGGGCCGAACTTTGATGGTTGGTTGAACATTGAGGCTTCGCTCGACGACCTTTTGCCCCACCCTGTTCGCCGCGTCGCCGCCTCCATCGCGGAGCGCGGCGGCCAGATCATCATCATCGTCACTGGAGGCCAGTTCAGCGCCAATATTTAATACCGTGGCGAGCACCGCGCCCTGGAAAAGTTTCCACGTGTGATGATCGACGCGGTCTGCCAAACCAGCCCCGCCGCCAGCGTCCGTCGCCGGTAGATTGTCGATGACGATGGATGACCCATCCGGCCGGATAAGGCGTTGCCATATGACAAGAGCGCGGTTTTGACCGAACCCGACACGGGCATCATAACGGCCCATGAGGCGTGAGCCTTGCGGGATGAGGAGATGTCGTCCTGTCTTGGTGTCATAGACGGGCTCCGTCACATGCGCGATGACGAAACCTGGCAAATCCGAGTTAAGGCCTGTCACCAGACTTCCTGCGATGATTGTCCCGGCCATAATTTGGAACGGGGAGATGGGGGTTTGCAGCGGGTACCGGTTGAGCACGTCGCGACCGGGACCTGTCTTTAAAAAACTAAGTTTGCCGACTTGTTCGCCAAAGCTTGCGCCGCCGTCACCGGATAGGCCCGGGGCCAGCGCTGTGATGGAGTTGCCATCTGATGGCGCTCCAACTGATGGACTTGCGAAAACTTCGCCATCTGCGCGCGGCACGCTTACCGGCGCCTTGCTGCCGCCTCGCAAAGCGAAAAACACGCCGGCCTTCCGCGCCTCACTCTCCAGTCGTGCGCCTTCAGCATTGTCCAAGGCGGGAAGTTCCGCGAAAGGTTTCGGCAATGTCTCGTTCGCTCGGTCTCCCAAAGGCGATATGGGCGGGTTTTCTGCAGGTCTGGGCAGACGGTCGTAATCCGCAGGCAATTGCTCCAGACCTTCGGCTCTCGGTTTGCTTTGCGGCGCATAGAGCTCCTCGACTGCGCGCGAGCGAAACCAGTCTGGTGGATCGAGAGAGAGAAATACAAGCGTGAGGAGAATGAAGAGGAGGAGGGATATAACGCCAGCGACCATGACGCGGCTCAGTTTTGTCACCGGCGCAGGTCGCGCGCGCAGATCGAGAGCCTCTGCGGCAGAGGCCGCGTCTGATTTATCGTGCGGCGACTCGCTCATTTCCAGGTCTCCCGCCATGTCGCATCGGTGCGGATGATGCGCACCACCCGCTGGGGCGCTTCGCCAAGGCGCAGTTCTGCCGCTGCGAAGAGCCGGTCGACAATATAGGTCGCGCCCTGCACCCGGTAATTGACGAGCGCCGGCTGGCCGTTTTCACCGAGAACGAAGAGGGGCGGCGCCTCGCCCCGGGCGAGGCCTGCGGGGAAGCGGATATACACCTTGTCGCCGTCATCGAACACCTGGGCTGGACGCCATGGCGCATCCCCTTCGATGCGGTAGCGGAACTGCAACCGTTCAAGATTGACTCCCGTCTGGGCGACAGCCTCACTTGCCATCGCTGCCGCCGTCGCCTGCTGTTTGTGCCGGATCAACTCGGTCTCGGGATAGGTCCAGGACAGCGACGCCATATAGGTCGTCTCCGTTGAATGCGCCTCTATGTGATAGGTGCGCCGGTCGGTGGTGATCACGAGGTTGGTGGCCAGCCCCTTGGCCGATGGCTTGACGAGAATGTGCACCCGGGCGGCCGCGCCCTCCCCGCTTGTCGTGTCGCCGATAATCCAGCGCGCCGTGTCGCCGGCCGAGACCGAGATGAGGGTCTCTCCTGCTTCGAGCGCAACATCGCAGACCTGCATCGGCGCGGCGTAAAGCTGATAAAGAGCACCCGCCGTGTAGGGATAGACCTGGATGGCGTTGATGTAGCCGTCTTTTACCGGTTCGATCTTCGCCGCCCGGTTCGCCTCATCAATGCGTGTCTCAGGCTTTGCTGGGTCTTCACCAGCGTCAGGCTCTGGATCGCCCTCGGTTTTCGGCGCCGCCTTCAATTGACCGGGAAGCGGCAACGGCTCTGGCACCGTGACAAATGCGGTAGGCGATTGCGGCTCTTCGACCCGCTTGGCTTCACCAAAGACGGTGTTATCGAGCGAGATTTCAGCAACCTTTACCCGGGTGCAGGCAGGCGCTGTAAGAACGGCTATTGCAACGCCGACTTTCAGGATTTTGCTCATTGCGGCGCCCCCGGGATCACGTCTTCGCTCCAGTTGAAGCTGACGATGAAAAGGCCGAGGGGATTCTTGCGCAGAAGCTCTTCGGTGCGCGGCGGTTCGATGGTGACGGTAAAGAGGCCGGTAAAGCGCTTTGAGCCGACGCTGGCGCCGTTCTCGAAGCTTTTCTCCTCCCAGCGCAACTGGAAAGAGGACGGCGAGGCCCTCACAGCGCTCGTCACCTCGACGGAGACCGTCTTCTGCCCGACGCGGGCGAATGGATCTGCGCTTCTAGCATAGTCATTGAGCGTCACCGCCGCCTCGCGGTTCACGAGATCATACGCCTTCAGCCAGTTCTGACGCACGATGACCCCGTCGCTTGAAAGCGATCGGACCTGCTCGACGAACCTCGCCAGCTGATAGGCGATCTGCGCATCGGTCGGAGTATAGGCCGCAACGGCGGGTCCGACGGCGCGAAGCTCGCCCTTGGTGTCAATCTCGACCACATAGGGCGTGACGCGGCCCCGGCTTGCCTGATGAATGAGGGCTCCTGCAAGACCGATTGATAAGCCGAGACAACCGAACGCCATGAGCCGCCAGTTTTTCGCCTGAACGCGGGCGGAGCCGAGACGCTCATCCCATACTTGCGCGGCTTTTTGATATGGCGTCACAGGCTGTGGGGTGCGTCCATAGCGCAACGTCGATCGTTTGAAACGCATTGGCAATCTCCTGCTAATCCTTGGGTGTAAGGCTTGGCCCCGGGCTCATGCCCGGTCGGTCGCCCTCGCGCAGCGTGTGGGCAAGCGCGGTCGCGGCATTGGTAATGCGCTGCTGGCGAGCAAGACGCGACGCCCAGGCTGG
>JBGSLP010000414.1:0-3847 GCA_041740655.1 Alphaproteobacteria bacterium | reverse complement strand
AACGGCGACCAGCAGCGTGTAGGGGCTCGAATATTCGAGTTCGGTTTGCGGCGACGGGCTGGCTGCGGCAAAACGCCGAAACATCTCCGCCGCCTCCTGCTTCGTAACAGCTTTAGTGCGCGTGCGAGCGCGCCGTTTTGCACCGTTCACACCCGGCGGCTGACGTGCAATCCTGCTTTCCCCTGAACCCATTTGCGCAGACCTTGGAAAAATGAACGATCGTCCGGGAGACCAACCGAAACAATTCAGCGCGACGTTGCTGCCCTATCGCTCGCTGAGCCGCAAGGGGTTCGTGCTGTTCATGGCGATCGTGTGCATCGTCAGTTTTGTCGCGGGCGCTGTTTTCATATCCATCGGGGCGTGGCCGGTCACGGGCTTTTTCGGTCTCGACGTGCTTCTCATCTACTGGGCTTTCCGTGCGAATTATCGCTCCGCAGATATGTATGAGAAGGTCGATCTGGATGACTCGGAGCTGCGGATAACGCGCGTGCATCCATCCGGCCGCGAGGAAGTCTGGACGTTCAATCCATATTGGGTGCGGCTCGGTCTGGAGGAGCGCGAAACCTCGGCAGACGTGATGTCGATCACATCGCACGGCGCGCGGTTCATCTTCGGCGCATTCCTGAACGACGAGGAGAAAAAGGAATTCGTCGTCGCGCTAAGATCGGCGCTTGCAGGGCTGCAACCTGCAAATCAACGCGCGATCTAATTTTTACATACTTAGCTTAGAAAACTGATGGGAGCGCCGCTTTGCTAAACATTTCTGTGCTGAACACCGCCGAGGCAATAAGCGGCTGACGGCAAAAGTGCTATCCCTGCAAGCAAACTCGAGATGAAACCGATAACTAGCGAGTTAAATATCGCGACCATATTCATGAGGACCTCCTTGTTCTCTGTCGGAGTCATACCCGACTGAATTAGTTTGAGAAGTCCGCCAGCGGAAATAATAACGATACACGCTTCCAAGGTTAGCATTCTGCACGGCACTTCTGCCGTCAGCCGCTCAGGTTTTCAGAATATGACTAAATCCGCGTTCTTCAACGGATAAGCCTACGCTGGACAAAATTGGGGATGGTGGAGCTAAGCGGGATCGAACCGCTGACCTCTTGCATGCCATGCAAGCGCTCTCCCAGCTGAGCTATAGCCCCACAAGCCGCCGAAACGGCAAGGCACGTTATCTAAACCGGCGGGCGGACGGGCGCAAGCGAAACCATATGCCACTTGAAGCCGTAATCCGACCTTAAATCTCGTCTTCCGACGGCTTGGCTCCACCAACGAACCCGCTGACATCATCCTCGGACTCATCGTCGTCCGCCAGAAACGTTTCGTCGTCGTCGCCGACTGAGTCGATCTCCGCATCGTCCTCGATCTCGACGAGATCATCGCTTTCTAGGCCCGCCACATCGTCGTCATCGCCGCTCTCGACTTCACTGAGCGGCACGAATTCGATGCCCTCGGCCACTTCCGGCAGCACTTCTTCGTCCACGATTGGAGCGGCGGCAGCTTTCGGCGCGGAGAACGCAGCTTTTGGCGGCGGCGCAACGCGAATTTCGAAGACGGTCTGGCACATGGGGCAGATAATCGGGCTGCGGGTCAGGTCGTAAAATTTGCTGCGGCAGTTCTGGCAAACACGTTTTGCGCCGCGATCAGCTTTCGTGGCCATTGGCCAATCTCTTCCTGTAATTTTGGAAAACGGGGTGTTTTGTAGTCATGTCTGCGCCGCCGTGTCAAAGCCAAATGCGAGATTGCGCAGGAAATTCGCCGGGATTGATTGACAGGTTTGGGGCGGACTTGCTCTATAGCGCTTTCTCGAAACCGCACGATGAAGGCGCCGCAACATGGCCCACGAGCAAACGCCCGCCCAGCCTTTGACCAGCGAGAAATCCGGTCCCCTGCAAGGGCGCATCCGCGTGCCGGGCGACAAATCCATATCGCACCGCTCGCTCATCCTTGGCGCACTCGCAACCGGCGTGACGACGATCACCGGGCTGCTCGAGTCTGAGGATGTGATGGCGACGGCGCAGGCGGTGCGCCAACTGGGCGCCATCGTGGAGCGGGATGGCGATGAGTGGCGGGTATACGGTCGCGGTCTTGGCGGTCTGACGCCGCCCACCGAGCCGCTCGACATGGGCAATTCGGGCACCGGCGCGCGCCTGATGATGGGCGTCGTCGCCGGGCATGACATGGAAGCGGTTTTCACGGGCGACGAATCGCTCTGCCGCCGGCCGATGGGGCGAGTTTTGTCGCCCCTCAAGCAGATGGGGCTGCGGCTGCGCGAAGCCGGGCAGGATTTACTCCCGCTGACGCTGGTCGGCACGGACATGCTGGCGCCGATCGTTTATGAATTGCCGGTCGCCTCGGCGCAGGTGAAATCCGCGGTGCTGCTGGCGGGGCTGTCGGCGGCGGGGGAAACGACTGTCATCGAACCCGAGCGGACGCGTGACCACACCGAGAAAATGCTCGCCCATTTCGGCGCACAGATTTCCATTATCGATAAGCCCGAGGGCCGGTTCATCACGGTCAAAGGCCGCCCTATGCTGACCGGGCAAGCGGTGGTCGTGCCCGGCGATCCGAGTTCTGCGGCGTTCGCCATCGCCGCCGCGCTCATCTGCCCCGGCTCCGACGTGACGGTGGAGAACGTGCTCATCAATCCGACGCGAACCGGCTTTTACGAAACGCTGAAGGAAATGGGCGCCGACCTGACCTATGAAAATGTGCGGGATCACGGCGGCGAGCAGATCGCCGACATTCGCGCCCGGTTCAGCCGTCTGCGCGGCATCCGCATCCCCGAGGAGCGCGCGCCCGTAATGATCGACGAATATCCATGCCTCGCAGCCGTCGCCTCGCTCGCCGAGGGCGTAACCCGGATGGAGGGGCTCGCCGAGTTGCGCGTCAAGGAGAGCGACCGCCTCGCTGCGATGGAAGCGGGTCTGAAATCGTGCGGCGTCGATGCGAGCAGCGAGGGCGATACGCTCATCGTGCGCGGCATGGCAACGCCGCCCGGCGGCGGCTTCGTGCGCACCGAACTGGATCACCGCATCGCCATGACATTCCTCGTCCTTGGCCTCGCCTCGGCCAAGCCGATCACCGTTGACGATGTGCGCATGATCGCCACCAGCTTCCCCAGCTTTCAGCCACTCATGGCGGGTCTGGGCGCGAAGTTCAGTACGGGGCCGCTATGATCATTGCGATCGACGGCCCCGCCGCTTCTGGCAAGAGCAGCCTCGCCGCTCGGATTGCAGCGCATTTCCAACTCCCGCACCTCAACACCGGCCTGCTTTATCGGGCGGTCGCGCGCGACGCGATGCTGATCGAGCGCGAAATCGCCACGGATAACGCGATCGCCGCCGCCACGAGGCTGGAACTGGCGACGCTGGGCGATCCGCTTCTGCAGGAGCACTCCCTCAGCGATGCAGCTTCACAAGTCGCGGCGATCCCTGATGTGCGGAAGGCGCTTCTCGATGTGCAGCATGACTTTATCCGGCGGGCGCGCGACCACCGTGGCGCCGTGGTCGAGGGTCGCGATATCGGCACCGTCATCTGCCCCGACGCCGAGCGCAAGCTGTACATCACCGCAACGCTTGAAGTTCGCGCCAGACGCCGTTACCTCGATGAAATGAGCCGCACCGGTTTTGCCGACGAGGAGGCCATTATCGACCAGTTGCGCAAGCGCGACGAACGCGACGGCTCGCGGGCCAGCGCGCCTTTGACACAAGCCGCAGACGCATACTTGCTCGACACCACAAAATTGGATATAGAGACTGCACTTAGCGTTGCTATTGACTATATAAATCGTCAACAAGCGCAGACTGACTGAGGGCCGCTCACGAGAAATGAGCGCGTTCAA
>JBGSLP010000413.1:0-2340 GCA_041740655.1 Alphaproteobacteria bacterium | reverse complement strand
TTGAAGCCCATGGTCCAGCGCCAGAAGAGAGCGCCGCGTTCAAAAGCCGTTCCGCGGTCGACGATCTGTTCGATTTCGCGCTCGCCGCCGTACCGGCTCATCGCCAGAACAGTTGCTGCGTGCATGGCGAACAGGAGTGCGGAGCCATACAGGAAGACAATCGAGAGCATGTGGAACGGATTGTAGAACAGGTTGCCGTAAGTTAGCGAGAACGAGTTCGTCCAATCAAGGTGCGGGAAGATGCCGAACGGCACCGCCTCGCTCCAGTTGCCCATGGCGAGCGGACGGATGAAGCCGAGCACCAGATAGAGCCAGATCGCGGAAGCGAAAGCCCATGCGACGTGAGTGCCCATTTTCAACTCGATCGCGCGCTTATAAACCCTGACCCACCAAAGGAGGATGGATGCAGTGAGGAAGGCGCCGGCCATTAGCCACCATCCGCCTTCCTTAAGCGGGGGTATGCGAAGACCGAATTCTTCTCCCGGCGGCTCAAGCGAGAGCCATGGAAGCTGGCGTAGGAACTCGATAGGGTTCCAGTTCACAGACGCCAGCATGTTGAGTCCAATGATCTCGATGGCGATGACGCCACAGATAATCGAGAGGACACCTAGCGTGCCGAGGTAGATGGGGCCGATCTGCGCGTCGCCGAGCTTGCCCATCCAATAAGCAAAACCCGGTTTGCCTTGACGGTCGAACACTGCCTGGTCGGGCACTGGTGCGCCATATTCGACCGGGCCGCGAACCTGTACCTGCGTAAAGATATTTTGATAATGAGCCATAATGCTTTCCCTTCCTTACGACCAGATCGGCATGTTGCGCCACCATTCCCACCAGTCAGCCCAGGCTGCGCCCTCAGGCCAAAGATAGGTCGGTCCGCTGATCACGATACAGACCGCACTCCAGAAACCGGCGCTTAGCGCGATGAACAGGCCAACGCGGTGAATGCCGAGCGTTCCGACGGAGTAACCAAGCGTGTCGCGGAAGAAGGTGTTCTCGTCTTCCGGCGTTCTCACCGTGTTGCCAGCGCCCGGATTGACCGATGAAAGGATCAGACCGCCATGCAGCGAAAGCGCGAGAGACGTGGTGAAGAAGAACGTGATGGCGATCATGTGTGCGGGGTTGTAGTGGAAGTTACCGTACTGATAGCCCGTTCTCGACACCCAATCGAGGTGGGTGAAGATGCCGTAGGGGAAACCATGTCCCCAGGCGCCCATCATCACCGGCCGGATCACGACCAGCGAAATATAGGCGAAGATGGCGACGCTGAACGCGATCGGCACGTGATAGCTCATGCCGAGCTTACGGCTGATTTCCACCTGCCGGAGCGCCCACGAACCGAATGCGCCGATCGCGCAAATGGTTATGATCTGCCAGAGGCCGCCTTCCTTCAAAGGCGCCAGCGCCAGACCGTATTTGATATCCGGCGGATTGATGCTGATCTGCCAGATGTTCCAGGTCGGCCCCAAGGCCGCTCCCCAGAGGATTAGAGCGACGCCGATGAACGTGAAGAAGATCGTCGTTACTCCGAAGAAGCCGACGTAAAACGGCCCCACCCAGAAATCGAACAGATCACCCCCGACCAGCGTACCGCCGCGAACGCGGTATTTTTTTTCAAAACTGAGCAAGGCCATGGCCAGATCCTTCCGCCTCGAGACTGGCCTGCTCCGCATCCTTTCGATGAGATCCGCCGTCAGTCCCTGAAAATGTGTTGTTTAGAGGCGAAAGTCGCGCCGCCTCTTTGCGCTTGCGCGGGCGGCAAGACGGAACCGGTCACCCGGCTCGCCTCGCCGCCGAGCTGGTCGTTAAGAAACTTTGATCATGTCCGACGAGACTGGAGCGGAAATTTCCGTCACTTTTTTCTCGCCCGGATTGATCCAGTTGTATTTTTCTGTGCTGAGCAGGATGAAGTGAATGATCACTGCAAGAGCGAACAGAAAGGTGAACAGAGCAACCAGAGCTCTGCGGGGATCGAATAGTAGCCAAATGCGCCACATTGGTTTGTCTCCAGGTTTATCAATTAACGTTTATTCAAATTTACCCCTGAAAAGGCGCGTGGCCCTTTCAAGCGGCAGCGCGCTTAGCCAAGCCAAGGGCGCCACGACCAGATGAGCACGTGAGCGACGAGAGCGATCACGGTGAACGCGATAAAGCTCGTCATGAAAACGCCGTGAAATTCCTTCGCTTCGTTTTCAGTCAACCCGGTGAACGATCCCGAGCGTCTTTCCATATTTCCAGCCATGTAAGCCTCCGGCTGTTAGGTCTTGCGACCGTTACCGCGCACGTCCCGCGCGGCAGGGATAGGCATGATGGCGGCGCCAACACGCAAACGTCTCGCCTGTT
>JBGSLP010000412.1:0-2446 GCA_041740655.1 Alphaproteobacteria bacterium | reverse complement strand
TGCACGCAGCCATCCTCGCCGAAACGGCCGTGGAGCGCATTGAAGCACACGTCGGGGCGCACCTCCGTGAGGCGTGCGGGCAAGTCGCGGCCTACGTCGATCAGGGTGACGCGGTAGCCCTCGCCCTCAAGCGCCCTGGCGCACGCTGCGCCCGAGTTGAGCGAGACCTCGCGCTCCGCCGACAATCCGCCCATCAAAACCGCGACGTGCTTGCTCATCACAAATCCAGTTCGTTTTGCTTATTGGTGTTTTCCCGCGCAGCCTTTTTGAAAGCATCATCCCGTCGCGCAGGCATCCGCACGGCCCGGTCGCGCAGTTTCATGGCCTCGTCGATGGTCACGATCTGGATGCGCGGCACCGGCGCGAAACCGGGGAGCACAAATTCCCCCGCACCGGACGCTTCCGTCTGCATGGGCTTGGATGGCTCGGTCAGCGTCAGGAACACGCCGATTCCAGCACCCTCGCGCTCGATTACGCCGCGCAGATCGCGGATCATCGACACGCCCACATTGTCGCCCGCCTTGACTGACACGATGGCGCGGCCCTCGGACTTCGCGCCGAAATAGATATTGCCGTCGATGCCCTTGTCGGCGCCCTTCTTCGACAGGTTGCCGGGTTGCGCCGCGATGAGCGACAGCGCCCATTTCTCGAACTCGTGATATTTGCCGCGCGCCGCCAGATCGCGCGCGCCGTCCAGGTCGTGCGGAACGCCGTGGGTGGTGAAGGCCACGCCGGGAAAGGCGTCGCGCAGCCGCTTCTCGATCAGGCCGATGGCGAGGTGGGTGATGTCGATGCCGATCCATTGCCGGTCGAGCTTCTGCGCCGCATGCACCGTAGTGCCGCAGCCGCAGAATGGGTCGAGCACCACATCACCGGGGTTGGAGGAGGCGGAAAGGATGCGTTCCAGCAGGGCGACGGGTTTTTGAGTTGGGTAGCCGAGGCGTTCAGGGCTGGTGCCGCCCAACATACCAATGTCAGTCCAAACGTCCTGAACCGGGGGACCTGACCGTTCGTCAAGATAGTTCTTTTGTCTGAGCCTACCGTCCTCTTTCGCTGGGTAATGCAAGCAGTCAGCGTCATCCAATTCCTGCAAACGTTCGCGCGTGAATTTCCAGCCGTTTGCTGGTGGTTGATATGTTATCCCGTTCTTCGCCGTGAATGAATATGTGAGGTTTGGTCTAGGGCTCGGGCTTGAAAGGTTCTGCTCTGCCCATCGCCTTCCGTCCGGGTCTTTAAAGCGGAATCGCTCTAAAACGTATGCCTCGTTATACTCGCCGTGTTGCCTGTTAAAAAGAAATCGATCGGATTTGACGTAAAAGAATATAACGTCGTGGACGCGACCGAAAGTTTTAGAATCATTATGAGACCCGTAGCGCTTCCAACTGATTTCGTTAGTAAAGTTTTTCGCCCCAAACACCGCATCGAGCAAAATCTTCAGATAATGGCTCGCCGTCGGGTCGCAGTGGAGATAGAGGCTGCCGGTCGGCTTCAACACCCGGTGCAACTCCACCAGCCGCACCGCCATCATCGCCAGATACGCCATCATCGCCAGATACGCCATCATGTCGTTGTCGCCGAGGAACGACCGCATCGCGCGCAGCATGGTCGCCGCCGCCGCATTGCCGCCCCGCACAACCTCGCCGAAGGCCCCCTCGGCGCTGTCGTTCCAGTGCCAGGTGTCGTCGAACGCCTCAATCTGGGCCGCCGATTGCGCCCCGTCCGGCGCCTTGAACAGCACATTATAGCTGGCGTTGGAGTTGAATGGCGGATCGAGATAGATGAGGTCGACGCTCTCAGCCGCGATGCTATCCCGCAATACGGTCAGGTTGTCGCCGTAATAGAGATGGTTTCGCGTGGGCCCGCCGCTGCTCATGCCGCTGCCGCGATGGTCTGGCCCGGCAGCGGCACGCCGATTCGCTTGATCTCCCATTCGAGCATCACGCCGCTGGTCTCGAACACGCGGGTGCGGACCGTTTCGCCCAGCGTTTCGATATCGGCGGCCGTCGCGCCTGCGTCGTTGATGAGGAAATTGCAATGCATTTCCGAGACGTGCGCTCCGCCGACGCGCAGGCCGCGACAGCCGGCGGCGTCGATCAGGTTCCACGAGCTATGGCCGGGCGGGTTTTTGAACGTGGAGCCGCCCGTCCGGCTTTTGATCGGTTGTTTTTCTGCGCGATAGGCGGCGACCTCGTCCATTTCGCGCTCGATAGTCAACGGATCGGCTGGTGCACCCTCAAACGTCGCCTGTGTGAAGATGAAATCGGCGGGCGCGCCGCAGTTGCGATAGACGAATTTCATATCCGCGTTGGAGAGGACATGCACGCGGCCCTCGCCATCAACCGCCCGAGCCTCGACCAGCCCGTCCTTGGTTTCGCCGCCATGCGCGCCCGCGTTCATCCGCAGCGCGCCGCCAATCGTGCCCGGAATGCCGCGATAAAATGCGAGG
>JBGSLP010000411.1:0-1811 GCA_041740655.1 Alphaproteobacteria bacterium | reverse complement strand
GCGCCGAGGGCGTCCGCGACATGCTTGAGCGATTCCGCTGGCGCGCTTTCCGAGCAAAGCACCGCCCTTCGCCATTCCGCCGCCAAAGGCACGGCGCGGGATGAGCGCAGCGTGCGCCAGGGCTGCCGGTGAGCGGCTTCGGGCGCCAAAGCCAGTTCATCCCCGTCGGCCATGGCGAGACCGCAGGCATTGGCGAGGGTCTCGCAATACTGGCTTGCATTCAGCCAACCGCGCGAGATGAGTTCTTCATGCAGGCGCACGTTCGTCCCGGAGCACACCGCTTCCGCCGCAGCGATCGCCCCGATTGGCGCTCCGGCGCGAAAGCAGATATAAGCGTCGAACGAGCGGTGGCCATGGTGCGGCTGGTATGGCGCGGAAGGGGAATCGCCATATTGTTCTCGGCTCAGTCCGTGGAGTTGTTTGTCGGGAAGATAAAAATCCAGTTTAGCGGCATTATTATAATCTTGGGGCATTGGATATAATTACTCAGACAACTTTAAATATCATATTTGTGTCAAATTTATTAAAAATATCAAATAAAACTTAATAAAATTCGATAATAGGACAATGTTTCTGGAGAAGTGAGGCTTTTATGATCTCTTGGTTATGTTTTCGATGCGGAGTTGTTTGGATTTTACTTGCAATGTGTATGCAGGCGGGCCTAACGCCTGTGCAATCGCAAGAAATCCTCCCGCCAGCCGAGGCGCCTCGTGAGGATTCGTTCGGCCCAAGACCTGACACCTCTTCGCTCGTCACGCTGCGCTTCGTTACCGAGGGCGATTATCCGCCGTTCAACTACTTCGACGAAGACGGTCAGATCATCGGCTTCAACGCCGACATTGCCCGCGCCATCTGCCGCGAATTGGAGATAACGTGCGAGATTGCGGTGACGAGTTGGGACACCATGGCCTCGACGCTGAAAAGCGGCGATGCCGACGCTGCGATCGCATCCATCGCCATCAACCCCAAAAGTCTGGCCGATCTCGATTTCACCGACGGATATTATGACACTCCTGCGCGCTTCGTCTCAAAGGTGGGGGCCGAGATCGAGAGCGTCACGCCGGAGGGGCTGGACGGTAAATCCGTGGCCGTCGTCGAGGGCACCGCGCATGAGGCGTATCTCCGCGATTTCTTCGAGGATGTGGAGATCAAGACTTACAAGACGCCGGAAGAAGCCCGCGCGGCCCTTGTCGCCGGAGATGCCGAACTTCTGTTCGCCGATGTCGTAAGTCTGATGTTCTGGGTGAATGGACAGGCGTCCGGCGGGTGCTGTCAATTGCTGCCGGGAGGCTACAACGAGGCCCGCTATTTTGGCCAGGGCGTTGGCATCGCGGTGGCGAGGGATAATCAGGCACTGAAGGAAATCCTGAATTACGGCATCGCAAAGGTGCGCGCATCGCCCCGTTATGAGGAGATTTTCCTACGCTATTTCCCGTCCAACTTCTATTGATGGATTATAGCGTCTGGCTGCGGGCGCGGGCTCCGCGTTCGATGGCGGCTGTCACCAGCTTGTCGAGGCCGAGCGCATCGCGCAGCAGCTCAAGCATCCGGATTTCCTCTTTCGTCACCTTCATGTCCACAGCGGCGACATCGACGGCGACAGCGTATGCCGTTTCGCGCAGTTTCGGCGGGAGGGATTCGGCGATCATATCGAGGACGGCGTCGAGGCCGGCGCCTTCGCTCAGCAGATTTCCGCATGTTTCGGCGGTTTTCACCAACAGGCTCGGGTCGAAAGTGAGAAACACCGGAAAACGCTTCACGATTTCGCCAATGCGCTCAAGTTCGACCTCCGAAATTTTCCGGTCGGCGGC
>JBGSLP010000410.1:0-12927 GCA_041740655.1 Alphaproteobacteria bacterium | reverse complement strand
ATGTTCGGCACCAACCCGATAGCGTTCGCCGCGCCGCGCCAGTCCGCGCCGCCGCTCGTTATCGACATGGCGCTGTCGCGGGTCGCGCGCGGTCTCATCATGAAGGCGGCGCAGACCGACGAGCCGATCCCAGATGACTGGGCGCTCGACGTTGATGGCCAACCCACCACAAACGCCAAGGCTGCGATGGAGGGCACGATGGCTCCTATGGGCGGCGCGAAGGGGGCGGCTCTCGCCATGATGATCGATCTTATTGGCGGCGCGTTCATTGGCGCGTATTTCGGTTTCGAGGCTCCCTCGTTTTTTGACGAAGAGGGTGGTCCCCCTAATGTCGGTCAGCTACTCATCGCATTCGAAGCGGGAGCGGTGAACGGGGACAGCGCCTATTATTCGCGCATCGAGACGCTGATAGCGGCGGTCGAAAGCGAGGACGGCGTCAGGTTGCCAGGCGCACGCCGTCTTGCACGGCGAGAGGCCGTCGCGCGTGACGGGCTTGTCATCCCCGCCCGCCTTGTCGAGGAGGCGAGGGCGCTGGCGGCAGGCCGTTAAGCTCTCGCCGTCGCTCCTCCTATTCCGAAATCAAAGCCCGCTGCTTCTCGACACTCAAAACTGTTGTAATACAACTGTCATAATCGCGTCATTACGCTGTCATTGCGCAAGTGTAGAGCGTTAAGAAATGGAGCAGCGCCCCATGGCGGACGCCATAGCAGTCACCCACGTGTGGAAATCCTACGAGCGCGGCAAACCGGTGCTGCGCGATGTAAACTTTTCTATCCAGCGCGGCGAGATGGTGGCGCTGATTGGCGCCTCCGGCTCCGGCAAATCCACGCTCATCAAAGCCATATCCGGCCTTATCCCGATTGACCGCGAAGACAAAAACTGCAGCGAGCGCTGCTGCGAGATCACCATCCTCGGCGAGACCATGCAGCGAGATGGCCGCATCCTGAACGGAAGCGGCGATCTGCGGCGGCGCGTGTCCGTCGTGTTCCAGCAGTTCAATCTGGTGCCGCGCCTGTCAGTGCTGACAAACGTCCTTCTCGGACTTCTCGGGCGCATCCCGCGCTGGCGGGGAACCTTTGCGCTGTTTAGCGACGAGGAAAAGCTTCGTGCCATGCAGGCGCTGGCGCGCGTCGGTATCGCAGAGCAGGCGCTCAGTCGCGGCTCGCATATTTCGGGCGGCCAGCAGCAGCGCGCCGCCATTGCGCGGTCGATGGTGCAGCAGGCGGATGTGCTGATCGCCGACGAACCCATTGCATCGCTGGACCCGAGCGCTTCCCGTCGCATCATGGACATTCTGGCGGATTTCAACCGCAGCGACGGAATCACCGTGCTGGTTTCGCTGCATCAGGTCGAATACGCGCTGCGCTATTGCCCGCGCACCATTGCGCTGCGTGATGGCGAGGTGGTTTACGACGGCCCATCGAACACACTGACGCCGCGCTTTCTCAACGAGCTTTATGGCGCGGAAAGCGCTGAGCTATTTCTGCCAGGGTTCGGGCGCGAGGAGCCGGGCGAGGATATTCGGAACGCTTTCAGCTTCGGGCAGGACGCCAGAAAAGCTCCTCTGGAGACGAGCCTGCCGGTGGGTACAGCCTGAGGATACGCAGGCGACTGCGCTCCTCGCAAAAAACTTTCGCCATCAGGGCCGAGGCTTTGGTGGCGTTTTTGTAGACGTCATTGGGGAGAAAAATCGATGTTTCGCTTGCAGATGATGACAGCCGCGCTCGCCGCCGCTGTGCTCGCCGTCGCTCCGGCTGCGGCTCAGGACAAGAAAGTCGTCAATTTCGGGATCATTTCGACCGAGGCGACGCAGAACCTGAAGCAGTTGTGGGAGCCATATTTGAAGGTCATGTCCGAGAAAACCGGACTGGACGTAAAGCCTTTCTTTGCCTCTGACTACGCAGGCATCGTCGAGGCCCAGCGATTCAAGAAAGTCGACATCGCATGGTATGGCAACAAGTCCGGCATGGAAGCCGTTGACCGCGCTGACGGCGAAGTGTTCGCGCAAACCGTGGCGGCGAACGGCCTGCAAGGCTATTACTCGCATCTGGTCGTGCATGCGGACAGCCCGTATCAAACGCTCGACGACGTGCTCAAATGCGACAAGTCACTCGACTTCGGCATCGGCGATCCGAACTCGACGTCGGGTTTCCTTGTCCCGATGACCTACGTGTTCGCCGCCAAGAAAATCGACCCGAAAGCCTGCTTCAAGACCGTGCGCGGCGCAAACCACGAAGCGAACGCTCTCGCCGTCGCCAACAAGCAGGTGCAGGTCGCCGCGAACAACAGCGAAAACATCGACCGCCTGAAGAAAACCGCGCCCGACGCTCACGCCAAGATACGCATTATCTGGACCTCGCCGCTCATCCCGTCCGATCCGCTTGTCTGGCGCAAGGATCTCGACGCGGACGTGAAAAGCAAGGTCTATACTTTCATGATGACCTATGGCCGGAACGGCTCGCCCGAGGAAATCATGGCCGCTCGCGAAATTCTGAAGAACCTCACATGGGCGCCGTTCATCCCCTCCTCGAACGCCCAGCTTTATCCGATCCGTCAGCTTGAGCTGAGCAAGGAAATGCTGAAGGTCGAGGGCGACGAGAAAATCCCGGCCGAGGAAAAGAAGACGCGCTTGACCGATCTGCAGGGCAAGATCGACGCGGTGAACAAGGCCGCTGAAGAACTTCCGCGCCTTTAACGGGGCTATGCTATGAACGGCGTCGGCGAGTAACCGGCGCCGTTTTTGCGCGTTTGACGATACTCGTCTAAACACAGCCAACGAGGAGCCTCCCGTCATGGCTAACATCACGGCGAATGACGACGGCGCGCAGGCGCTCACGGTCCCGCGTCAGCCGCTTCTGCGCCGCGCCCGCGTGTGGATCATATTGGGCCTGCTCATCGCGCTGCTCGCGTGGAGCTGGGGCCCGGCCGAGATGTGGCGCGCCGTCGGTCTCTTCACCGAATATCAGAACATGGCGACCTTTAGCGAGGGCTTCGCCAATCCGAGTTTCCGCTATTGGGAGACCTACGCGGCGGAAATGATCGTCACGATCCAGATCGCCGCCTGGGGAACGGCGCTCGCGGTTTTGTTCGGCATTCCCTTCGCGATTCTCGCGTCCGCCAACATCTGTCCGCAATGGATCGTCCAGCCTGTGCGCCGCCTCATGGACATCTCACGCGCCACGCCCGAGATCGTGCTCGCGCTGTTGTTCGTCGTGAGTGTCGGCCTTGGCCCGATTGCGGGCGTTCTGGCTCTCGCCGTGCATAATATAGGCATCATCGCCAAGCTGTTTTCCGAGGCCGTGGAGGCCATCGACCCGCGCCCGGTGGAGGGCATCCGCGCAACGGGCGCCTCGCGCCTGCAGGAGGTGATTTTCGGCGTCATCCCCCAGGTGATGCCGCTTTGGTCGTCGTTCACGCTCTACCGCTTCGAGACGAACGTGCGCTCTGCGACGGTGCTCGGCGTGATCGGGGCGGGCGGTATCGGCCAGCCGCTGTTCGAGACGATGCGCGGCTTTCAGTACTCCGAGGCGGCGACCATCGTGCTCATCATCGTCGGCGCGGTCATCATCATCGACATCATCTCCGCGCAACTACGCAAGATGCTGGTTTGATCACTCGCCCTTGAACACCGGCTTGCGCTTCTGGGCGAAAGCGGCGCGGCCCTCGGCATAGTCGGCGCTCTGGAAGCACGCGTCCACGAGGGCGTCAAGGCGCACGTAATCGGGCGCGGCGTCGCTTGCGAAAGCGTCGATGGCGGCTTTGGCCGCGCGAATGCTCAGAGGGGCATTCGCCGCGATGTTGGCCACAAACCCGGCGCACTCCTCCTCAAATGCAGCCGCCGGATAAACCCGGTTGACAAAGCCCATGCGGAGCGCGGGAACGCAACCAAACCGCCCGCCCGTGAACAGCAGCTCTTTCGCCGCCGAGGGGCTCATGCACGCCAGCAGCGGCTTGATCCATCGCGCGTTGTAACCGATGCCAAGCCGCGCGGCGGGGATGCCGAATTCCGCGCCATCGGCGGCAATGCGCATGTCGCAGCACAGCGCGATCTCGAAGCCGCCCCCAAGGCAGAAGCCGCGAATGGCGGCAATCGTCGGCTTGGAGCATGTTAGGATTGCATCGAATGCCGCCGTATTGAGGTTATCGTACTCGGCGCTAGCGGCGCCCGTGCGCGCGCTTTCGAACTCGGATATGTCTGCGCCGGCGGAGAACGCTTTCTCCCCGCGCCCGGTCAGCACGATGACGCGCACGCGAGCGTCCGCCTCAGCCTGCGCGATGCGCTCCGGGAGCGCCCGCCACATCTGGGTTGTGACAGCGTTCATACGCGCCGAATTGTCGATGACGATGCGCGCGACAGGCCCGTCGACCTCCAGCGCAATCCCGCTCAGGCCTTTGTCCGATGGCGCCATGACGATCCTCTTTGGCTTTTCGCTCGTTGACTGTTAAATAAGCGATAGCATAACCGCCTTGCGCACTGGCGGCGACGCCAAGTTTGCTTATCTGATGCAAATGGCAAAAACGTCGCGATTGCGCGGCGCAAGGAGATGAGTTCGTTATGGCGCTGCCACAGCAAACGACGCGCGACGGGAATGTGCAATCCTACGATCGGCTTTGGGACACCATCCGCTCGGAGGCGCATGAATCGATGCGCATCGAGCCGTTGATGGCGAGCTTCCTGTTCGCCAATGTGCTCAGTCACGATACGCTGCACGATGCGATCACGCACCGCGTTTCGCAGCGCCTGGGCGATCAGGACATCAGCCCAGGTTTGATCCGCCAGGTTTTTTCGGGCGTTCTGGAGGCGGAGCCGTCATTGCCGGAGGCATTCCGCGCCGATCTGGCCGCCGTCTACGATCGCGATCCGGCCTGCCAGCGCCATCTCGATCCGCTGCTCTATTTCAAGGGTTTTCACGCGCTCCAGACCCACCGCTTTGCCCACTGGCTGCACAACAACGGCCGCCGCGATTTTGCGCTCTATCTGCAGAGCCAGTCCTCGCGCGCGTTCGGCGTCGACATTCATCCGGCGGCAAAGATAGGGCAGGGGCTGATGTTCGACCACGCGACAGGCATCGTCATCGGCGAAACGGCGACGATCGGGGATAACACCTCGCTGCTGCATGGCGTGACGCTTGGCGGCAGCGGCAAGGAAACCGGCGACCGGCACCCGAAAATCGGCTGCGGCGTGATGATCGGGGCGGGGGCTAAAATTCTGGGTAACATCACTGTTGGCAACTGCGCGCGCGTGGCCTCGGGCAGCGTGGTGCTCAAGGATGTGCCGCCGGAGACGACCGTTGCAGGGGTTCCCGCCCGCGTTGTCGGGCATGCAGGATGCAGCCAGCCAGCGCGCGCCATGGATCAGATGCTGCCGTCTTTCGGATCGTCGGACGCTTAAAGTCAGGATTTAGCCATGCCGATTTATAGTCTTGACGTGCATTCGCCGGAGCTCCCCGCCGCTGGCGCTTTCTGGGTGGCGCCGGATGCGAGCGTGATTGGCAAGATCCGACTGGGGCAGGACGTAAGCATCTGGTTTGGCGCCGTTTTGCGGGGCGATAACGAGCTGATCGACATCGGCGCCGGCAGCAACATCCAGGAAGGCTGCGCGCTGCACACCGACATGGGATTTGCGCTCCGCGTCGGGGAGGGATGCACCATCGGCCACCGCGCGATTTTGCATGGCTGCACCATCGGCGATAATTCCCTGATTGGCATGGGCGCGACGGTTCTCAACGGCGCGCAGATCGGACGCAACTGCCTGATCGGCGCGCATGCGCTGATTCCGGAGGGTAAGATCATCCCCGACGGATCGCTGGTGATGGGAATGCCTGGCCGCGTGACGCGCGCTCTCAGCGAGGCCGAAATTGACGGTCTGCGCCGCTCCGCCGCAAATTATGTGCTGAACGGGCGCAGATTTGCGTCCGGCCTTGCTCAATCCTGACGCGGCTCGCGAGCGCTTGCTGCGCCGGAAAAATACGCCTCCGACGGGGTCAGTGACACCCATTGCATGGGATTGCGATAAGACTGGCGCTTGATGAATTCGTAGCCCGTTTCCGCCCATGTCATGATGCGGGATTGCTTGTTGTCGAGGATGAGATCGCCCTGTTTGGTGCGCACGGTCAGCACAGCATGGCCGTCGCCAAGTTCATCGCGCACGACTGTGATGAGCAGCGCGCTGCTGGGCCAGCCTGCCTGCATCAGCAGTTGCCGCTTGAGGAGCACGTAGTCCTCGCAGTCGCCCTGGTTTACGGGGATCGTCCAATGCTCGACTTCGCCATAAAGTTCGAGGTCCGTCGCCGGGCGGATCAGAGCGTTCACGCGGTCGTTGACGCCAGCCAGTTCGGACCGCTTGTCGGCGCTCAAAGACATGCGGACAAGAGTGTTTGTGTTGGAAGCGCATTCACGGGGATTAACGCGGCAGAAGTTCACGAAACCTGATGGCGGCGTCGTGTCGCCAAATGTCGGCATGAAAGCCGAGGTTGCACGTACCCGCGTCGCATCGAAAGTGGATGATCCGGTGGCTTTTGGCTCCGCCGACGCCATGACGATGAAAACAAGGCAAAACAGAACGCGAAACGGGAACATGGACGAGAACTCCTTACGCACGTCCGTTCAACATGGCAGACGACCTTTTAGGTCACTCTAATATACCCGTTAAAGTTGTAACGGCTTTTCGGTTTTTATCCACGGTATACAGCGGCCCGAAAAGCGGGGGCTTGGAACAGCGCGGCGCGTTATATTCCTCGGGGCTCTTGCGCATGAAACTTTGTGTAGGCATCATAAGAGATCACTTGTTTCGGGAGCGGCCATTCGCCGCGGCGGGTCTGTATCGTTTCGGAACCCTCGGGCAGATTATGACTTTGCAGGCGTCATGGCCGTCCTCGCAACAGCGCAAAGAGAAGCGTTGGAGGAAACATGCCGACTGTTGCAAGAATACTCAAAGAAAAAGGCCGGGTTGTCGCAACCGGCAAGCCGGACGATACCTTGAAGGACGTCATCTGGCAGCTTGCCGCCAAGAAAATTGGCGCGCTTGTCATTCTTGATGGCGCAGGCGGTGTTTGCGGCATTGTGTCGGAGCGCGATATCGTCCGCGTGCTTGCTTCAAACCCGGCGAGTGTGCTTGATGAGCCGGTTGCAAAACATATGACCACCCCGGTTTATACTTGCGCGGAATCCAGCACAATGGACGAGGTTATGCAGCATATGACGTCGCATCGCTTCCGCCACATGCCCGTGGTCGAGCAGGATCGGCTGACGGGCATCGTCTCGCTGGGCGATGTCGTGAAGCAACGGATCGCCGATGCGGAGTTCGAGGCGCTATCCATGCGCCAGTATATCGCGACCGGATAGAGCGGCGAGCTTCGCGCGGAGTTCAGGCGGCGGCGAAAGCCGTAAGATCGACTTCGTCCAGATAGCGGCGCGCAGCTTCCTCGCCGCGCGCGATGGCGAAGTCTGCGCGGTGAAAGTCGAACAAACCAAACCCGTCGAGGCGCGGCGTGATCATCAGGTCGGGCGGATCGCCTGCAAGCCGTGAGCGCGCGATCCGGTCTTGCGTAATGTTGAACGCCTCCATCATCACGCGGCTGATGCCGGGCGCATCGTCCTTGCGCGCCAGAAACTGACGCCGCAGAAACGACATCGGATTGAGAGAGCGCGGCGGCTTCTCAGCGGCGGTCTGAATGATCGGGGCATCCTCGTCCACCTCCGTCTCATGCGGAATATGCGTGACGCGCGAAAGACTGCCGCCATGCAGATTGACCGCGATCACATAACGCGCGCCCATAGCCCGGCAGGTCGAAACGGGGATCGGGTTGACGAATGCGCCATCCATCATCCAGCGCCCGTTGACGCGCATAGGCTTGAAAAGCCCCGGCAGCGCGTAAGAGGCGCGCATGGCGCGCACCAGCGGCCCCTTGTTGAGCCAGATTTCATGGCCGGTTCCAAGTTCCGTCGCGATGGCCACGAATTTCGGCCCAAGGTCCTCGATGTTAAACGGTTCAAGATGCTCGCTGAGGCGGCTCGCCAGCCGGTTGCCGTTGATGAGGCCGGACCCCGGGAGCGCCAGATCGAGGTGCCGTATCACGCCGCGCAGGGTGAGCGAGCGGGCAAATTCCTCAAGTTCCTGCAGCTTTCCGGCGGCAAAACATCCGCCAGCGACCGCGCCTATGGATGTGCCCGCGATGACATCCGGCCGGATGCCAGCCGCGTCGAGCGCCTTCAGGACACCGATATGCGCCCAGCCGCGCGCCGCGCCTCCGCCAAGTGCAATACCAAGTTTTCCCCGCGTTTTCATCCAATTATCCCGCCGTGCTGGAAAGCAACGTCCGACTCGACGCGCGCTAATACTTTAGCACTGGCCTGTAAACGTCCAATGAAATTTAGGTGTCAAATATGATGGATGCCCAAAGCGCGGAGTTAGCTCAGGAACTTGCCTCATGCGGGGCTAATCGCAGTCCGGAGCCAGGCTCCAGGACACGGTAGAAACAGGACGCGCGACCAGTGTGGCAGGCGCTTCCGCCTTGCAGGTCCGCGATGAGCCACAGCGCGTCCTGATCGCAGTCGACGCGGATTTCACGCACCTTCAACACGTTGCCGCTGGTTTCGCCCTTGCGCCACAGGGCCGCACGTGAGCGGCTCCAGAAATGCGCTTCGCCGGTTTCCAGCGTTTTCGCGATTGCGTCCGCATTCATATGGGCGACCATGAGTAAATCGCCGGATGCAGCGCTGGTGACGACCGCTGTCACCAGCCCTTGAGCGTCGAAGCGCGGGGTGAAAGACAAGCGATTTTCAATGTCCTCAACCCCGGCGCTCATGCTGTCAGTCTCTCGCAGGGCGTGGGCCGTTCACGAGTTGAAGGAAGCGCTCGCGGTAGTCGCTCTCCGTCTTGAAAACGCCTGTGAAGCGCGTGGTGATCGTGCCGCAGTTGGTTTTGTGGATGCCGCGTGTGGTCATGCACTGATGGAATGCGTCGACAAGGATTGCAACGCCGCGCGGCTTGAGTTCTGTCTCAATCGCCTGTGCAATCTGCGCCGTCATCGTTTCCTGCGTCTGTAGCCGTTTGGCGAACAGTTCGACGACGCGGGCGAGTTTGGATATCCCCACAACCCGGTCGCTGGGCAGATAGGCGACATGCGCCACGCCGATGATCGGCAGCATGTGATGCTCGCAATGTGACTCCAGGCGGATATCGCGAAGCATCACGAGATCGTCGTAGCCCGCAACCTCCTCGAAGGTGCGCGAGAGGAATTCGTGCGCATCCTCATGATAGCCCGCGAAAAACTCAGCGTAGCTGTCGACGACGCGTTTCGGCGTATCGCGCAGACCCTCTCGCATGGGGTTGTCGCCAGCCCATTGAATCAGCGTTTTGACGGCTGCCTCGGCTTCCTCGCGCGTTGGCCTAATGACTTTTGAAGGTTTCACAGGCTTGATAAGGCTTTCGCCGTTGGCTTTAACATTGGTTTTCTGGGCTTGTTCCACGGAGTTACTTATGTCCTTTCAAAGCCAGGCGCGGCTTGCGTTTCCAAGTTGTCGTACTCACCTTAGCCGCGAATTAAAAAAAAGTCCGGCGAACTAACGCGAAACGTACGAAGCATATCAAGTTGACGGATCATGATCTGTCCAACCTTGCGCTTCCGGCTCTAAAATGATGGTCTGAATTACGACAGCATGCGATTAAATAATAGGTTGCGTCATTCGGCGCAAGAAGGGGCGTGACCACTATGGCGGTCGATCTTGAAGATTTGTATTCAGGGCGCATTCTGGAGTTGGCGGCGAACATGCCGCGCGCGCATCGTATCAATGCCCCTGACGCTACTGCGACCGCTCACTCGAAGCTGTGCGGATCGGTCGTAACTGTCGATATCGTTATGGACGGCGATGTTGTGACGGATTTCGGCCAGCATGTTCGCGCCTGCCTGTTGGGCCAGACGTCGGCGGCAGTAATGGGCGCTCAGGTGGTCGGCTCGACTGCGGCCGAGTTGCGGGAAGTGGGCGCACAGATGCGCCGCATGCTCAAAGAGGACGGCGCGCCGCCCTCCGGCCGCTGGAGCGATCTTGCCGTGTTGGAGCTTGTGCGCGATTACAAGGCGCGGCATGCGTCGACGCTGCTGGTTTTTGACGCGGTCGAGGCCGCTATTGCGCAAGTCGAACAAAAGCGCCGCGAGGAGCGCTGACATCATGGGCAAGTTTCCAGGCGCCGTTCCCGCTGCCGCCAAGGCGATTCTGAAAACGCCGGTCTATATCTATCGCTATGCGGTCTCGCCGTTCATCGGGCCGAGGTGCCGCCATCTGCCGACATGCTCCGCCTACGCCATCGACGCAATCGATCTGAATGGCGCGTGGAAAGGCGGCTGGCTTTCGCTGTCGCGGCTTTGCAGGTGCCATCCCTGGGGGACGAGCGGCTTCGACCCTGCTCCGGACTTGCGTGGCGTAAGTCACCCGTTTGCGCCGTGGCTTTATGGGCAATGGAGTTGGAACAGCCTTGAAATCTCCGGGAGGGAGAACTCCGGCTCCTCCTGATCAGCCCGCCTTGAGGTTGGCGGCCGATGTCTTGCCGCGATCGGTTGCAAGGTCATAGCTGATCTTTTGACCCTCGACGAGATGCCCGAGCCCAGAGCGCTCGACCGCCGTCACGTGCACGAACACGTCCTTGCCTCCATCGGAAGGCTGGATGAATCCATAGCCCTTCTGGGCGTTAAACCATTTCACAATGCCACTAGCCATATTATTCGAAGTCCTCAGTGACGCCTCGCGCACGACCATCCGCGCACGAGCAGATGCAATCGATTTTTGCGGCGTTTTGAGTCTTCTCGCGTATCGACGCGACGGGATGCCCAGTACGGTCTCAAACCGATTGTGAAATAATTTCACAGCAGATGAAATTGGACGTCAAGAAAAAACTGCGGCGAAATGCCCCGCCTTGAGTTGCCCGCGCTGTAGGGTGGCTCGAGTGGATAGAAGTGAAGCTTCCAGATTGCTTGCAGGCTTCAATTTGCCAAACCGGAGCGCCGCGCGCGATCAACCTCGGCCCGGTTGTGATCTTCTCCGGTTGAGAAATTGCTGGAATAACTGCGTTCGCGCTTCCGCTTTTTGAAGCTCCACGATCAAAACGTAAGCAATGCCCTTGCCAGACCGCCCTGTCCGCGATAACTCAGCCCATCCGAAACGTCCTTACCCGCTTTGTAGGCGGGAGTGAGAGGCTGAAATGATACAACTCCGTTTCCCCGACGGCGCATCGCGCGAATATCCATCCGGCATTACTGGCGTCGATCTCGCCTCCGGCATTTCCAAATCTCTGGCGAAAAAAGCTGTGGCGATCTCGCTGGACGGCGCCCTGCAGGATATGACCGATCCGATCGAGCGCGACGGCGCCGTCAAAATCATCACGCGCGACGACAAGGAAGCGCTCGAACTCATTCGTCACGATGCGGCGCATGTGATGGCCGAGGCCGTGCAGGCGCTTTTCCCCGGCACACAGGCGACCATCGGCCCCGTCATCGAGAACGGCTTCTATTACGATTTCTATCGCGAGGAGAGCTTCACGCCCGACGATCTGGCGAAGATCG
Organism: Alphaproteobacteria bacterium; assembly: GCA_041740655.1. Lineage (GTDB taxonomy): Bacteria > Pseudomonadota > Alphaproteobacteria > Rhizobiales > Rhodomicrobiaceae > JAWXCE01. The sequence continues at coordinate 1,369 of JBGSLP010000410.1, read as the reverse complement.
AGGCGAAGATGCGCGAGATCATCGCGCGCGACAAGCCGTTCACGAAAGAGGTCTGGAGCGGCGACAAGGCGAAGAAATTCTTCGCGGCCAAGGGCGAGAAGTTCAAAGTTGAGCTGATCGACGCCATCCCGAAAGGCGAGGACGTCAAAATCTATGCCCAGGGCGAATGGCTTGACTTATGCCGCGGCCCGCACATGACGTCCACGGGCAAGATCGGCAAGGGCTTCAAGATCATGAAGCTCGCCGGGAGTTACTGGCGAGGCGATAGCGAGCGGGAGCAGCTGCAGCGCATCTACGGAACGGCATGGGCGAGCGAGGAAGATCTTGCCGCCTACCTCAAAATGCTGGAGGAGGCGGAGAAGCGCGACCACCGCCGTTTGGGCCGCGAGATGGATTTATTCCACCTTCAGGAGGAGGCGCCCGGCAGCGTCTTCTGGCACCCGAAAGGCTGGACGCTATTCCAGGCGCTCATCGGATACATGCGGCGGCGTCAGGAGGCGGAAGGATACCACGAGGTTAACTCTCCCGACATGATGGAGAAGACCCTGTGGGAGAAATCCGGCCATTGGGAGAAGTTCGGCGAGAACATGTTCACGACCGAAACGCCGGACGAGCGCGTGTTCTGCTGCAAGCCGATGAATTGCCCCGGCCACGTGCAGATTTTCAAGAACGGGCTGAAAAGCTACCGCGACCTGCCGCTGAAAATCTCCGAGTTCGGCAAGGTGCACCGCTACGAGCCGTCGGGCGCGCTGCACGGCATCATGCGCGTGCGCCATTTCACGCAAGACGATGCGCACATCTTCTGCACCGAGGAGCAGATCACGGCCGAGTGCGTGAAGCTGAACGAGTTGATCCTGTCGATCTACAAAGATTTCGGGTTCAACGAGGTGCTGATCAAGCTTTCGACGCGGCCGGAAAAGCGCGTTGGCTCGGATGCGGTCTGGGATAAGGCGGAGGCAGCGCTTGAGCATGCGGTGAATATGGCAGGCCAGGCGTTTGTGCTCAATCCGGGCGAGGGCGCGTTCTATGGGCCGAAGCTCGAATACACATTGCGTGACGCTATCGGCCGCGAGTGGCAGTGCGGCACGATTCAGGTCGATCTGAACCTGCCCGGTCGGCTGGGCGCATTTTATATCGGCGCCGACAGTGACAAGCACGAGCCGGTGATGATTCACCGTGCGATGTTCGGCAGCCTTGAGCGTTTCACCGGCATCCTCATCGAAAACTACGCCGGGCATCTCCCGCTGTGGCTCTCGCCGGTGCAGGTGGTTGTGGCGAGCGTGGTCAGCGAGGCGAACGACTATGCAACCGCCGTCGCCTCCGCCCTGCGCAGTTCAGGCATTCGCGTCGAAACCGACCTGCGCAACGA
>JBGSLP010000409.1:0-1622 GCA_041740655.1 Alphaproteobacteria bacterium | reverse complement strand
GCGGAAGTCCGCCCGTGACACGCCGCGGCAGCCGAGCGCTGCATGAGCCTTGACTGACAGTGTCTGGATTAATTGGTAAATATTCGGTGAAATTTCTGCTGGCAGGACGTGTTTTGAGCCTCCGGGCGCATATTTCGAGTCATAGTCGTAAAAAGCCATTCCCGCCGCTGGCAGGATTTCGATCACGCCGAGCGCCGTGTCTCCCATGACCCCGCATGTGAGTTCGCGGCCCGCCACATAACGCTCGATCATCAGGTCTTCGGTATAGGGCCAATCGGCGGCGCTGAGCTGCTGTGGCGGATGCGCATGATCCTCGCGCACGATAAACACGCCCACGCTCGACCCCTCCGCCACCGGCTTGATGACGTAAGGCGGCTTCATCGCATGGGCCGATGCCGCGTCGATGCGGTTGATGATGCGCCCTTCCGCGACCGGCACCCCGGCGGCGCGCAGCACGGTTTTCGCCTGCTCCTTGTGCATGGCGAGGGCGGAGGCGAGCACGCCGGAATGGGTATAGGGTATGCCGAGCGTTTCCAGCACACCCTGAACGCAGCCATCCTCGCCGAAACGGCCATGCAGCGCATTGAAGCACACGTCGGGGCGCACCTCGGCGAGGCGTGCCGGCAAATCGCGGCCAACGTCGATCAGCGTGACGCGATAGCCCTCGCCCTCAAGCGCCTTGGCGCACGCCGCGCCCGAGTTGAGCGAGACCTCGCGCTCCGCCGATAATCCGCCCATCAAAACTGCGACGCGCTTGCTCATGTTTCCACCCGTCCGCCTATCGGCCCGTAATCACCATCCGGATCGTTTTGCTGAATGACTTTTTCGCGTGCTGCGGCAAGCAGGGCGGCGTAATCCGCTCGAAAAGGATCGGCTAAAATCCGCTCAAGGCTGCAATGCACGGCGTTGAGCGCCCAGAACTCCGCCGGATGCTCGATGATTTCGGCGAGCCGACGTTCCTTATGATCGTCGATCTCGCGCGCAACGAACTCGAAGAGGACCAGCGCTTCGTGATCCTCAAGCTCGATGGTTATCATGCCGCCGCCGCGATGGTCTGGCCCGGCAGCGCCTCCCCAATTCGCTTGATCTCCCATTCGAGCATGACGCCGCTGGTCTCGAACACGCGGGCGCGGACCGTTTCGCCCAGCGTTTCGATATCGGCGGCCGTCGCGCCTGCGTCGTTGATGAGGAAATTGCAGTGCATCTCGGAGACATGCGCGCCGCCGACGCGCAGGCCGCGACAGCCTGCGGCGTCGATCAGTTTCCACGAGCTGTACCCCGGCGGATTTTTAAACGTGGAGCCGCCCGTCCGGCTTTTGATCGGCTGGTTCGCCTCGCGATAGGCGGCGACCTCATCCATTTCGCGCTCGATTTCCACCGGATCACCTGCCGCGCCCTGAAAAAGAGCCTGCGTGAATATGAAGTCGGCGGGCGCGCCGCAGTTGCGATAAACGAATTTCATGTCCGCGTTGGTGAGGACGTGCACGCGGCCTTCTCCATCAACCGCGCGAGCCTCAACCAGCCCGTCCTTGGTCTCGCCGCCATGCGCGCCCGCGTTCATCCGCAGGGCGCCGCCAATCGTGCCCGGAATGCCGCGATAGAACGCGAGGCCGCCAATTCCG
>JBGSLP010000408.1:0-4669 GCA_041740655.1 Alphaproteobacteria bacterium | reverse complement strand
GCATCCGCGCCATCTGGCTGTGCTGAACCTTGCGGCGGAAAAAGCCGGATGGGGTGGGCCGCTGCCGGAGGGCGTTGCGCGGGGCGTCGCGCTGCATGAATCGTTCAAGAGCTATGTCGCCCAGATCGCTGAAGTGCGCATTGTAGATGGCCGCGTGAAGGTTGAGCGCGTCGTTTGCGCTGTCGATTGCGGCGTGCCGATTAATCCGGACATCATCGCCTCGCAAATGGAGGGCGGCATCGGCTTCGGCGTCGGAGCCGTGCTCTTTGACGCGGTGACGCTCAAGGGCGGCGCGGTGGAGCAGTCGAACTTCAACGACTACATCCCATTGCGGATCGGCGACATGCCTAAGGTCGAGGTGCATATCATACAGTCCGCCGCAGCCCCGACGGGTGTTGGCGAGCCAGGGGTGCCCCCGGTTGGCCCCGCCATCGCCAACGCGGTCTACAAACTGACCGGCAAGCGTGTTCGCGCGCTGCCGTTCAGCCTCACCGAATTTGGCAAGGTATAGCGGTTTGCCTATGTGGCAGGTCCGCTTATTCGAGTAAATGCTGACCACGATTAACGCACCAAATACGAAGGCGGCCATATCCGAATTTACCGAGGATGTGCTGCCTTCCCTTGCGGCCTGGACTACTCAGGGTCTCAAGACTGCGCTGGTGACGGTGGTCGGGATCGAGGGGGGCGCGCCGCGTCCGCTTGGCGCGCAAATGGCCGTGATGGAAAGCGGCGCCGCAGTCGGATTCATCTCCGGCGGTTGCCTCGAAGGCGCGTTGATAGCCGAGGCGCAGATCGCGATTGCCGAGGGCAAAAACCGGCTGGTGCGATATGGCGCCGGCTCACCTTACATCGACGTTCGCCTGCCCTGCGGCAGCGGGCTCGACATTTACATCGACCAATCCGATGCGCCGCGCCTCGCCCGCGAAATGGCCGCGCTTTCCAGAGCACGTCAGCCATTTTTCCTACGAACAGATTTGCTCGAGGGCCGCGGCCAGATCATCCCATTGGTCGGCAAGGCAAGACTGCAAAGCACGACCTATCGCGATGGGGATGAATTCTCGCGCGCCTATTGGCCCCAGACCCGCCTCGCGCTGATCGGCGCCGGGCCGTCTGCGGGTTATCTGGCGACGCTTGCCTCGCAGATCGGCTGGGCCGTCGATCTCATCACTCCCAACGCCGCAGAGCTTGGCATCGGCGCCATACCCGGCGTCACGGTGCGCGAATTACATGGCCAGGCCCTCGCCAGCGCAATCGCGGGCGATCCATGGACTGCGGGCGCCGCCGTTTTTCACGATCACGAATGGGAAATCCCCGTGATGGCCGCACTTTTGAAAACCGAATGCTTTTACATCGGCGCGGTTGGAAGTCGCCGGGTTCACGAGTTGCGCCTGAACCATCTCCGCGACCTTGGCTTTGACGAGGAGCAACTCAGGCGCATTCGCGGCCCTGCCGGGCTTGTCGGCCAGACGAAAAGCCCGCCGACGCTGGCGATATCGGTGCTGGCCGAAATGGTCGCCGCCGCGCGCGATGCAGGCTTTGGTTCATGACATCGCTGGCGGAGCTTGGCGCAGTGGTGCTGGCCGCCGGGCGCTCAAGCCGAATGCAGGACGAGCATAAGCTTCTGAAAATGTGGCGTGGCAGGCCGCTGCTGGCGCACTGCCTGTCGACGGTCGCAGGGCTGAAGCTTAGCTGCGTGCGCGTCGTGACGGGCGCGCGTGGCGACGAGATGCGCGAGCTTGCAGAGGCTGCGGGCCTCGATTGCATCGACAATCCCGAATATGCGTCCGGCGTGTCGGGTTCGATTGCCAGGGGCGTTGCAGCAATGCCGGCCGGTGTGCAGGGCGCATTCATCGTTCTGGGCGATATGCCATTGGTGCAGCGCAGCGATTTCGAGGCTCTCGCCGCCGCCTTTTCGCCGGATCAAAATCGCGATATCTGCGTTTTATTGCATCGTGGACGCCGTGGGCATCCGGTGCTCTTTGGTCGCCGTATGTTTCCAGAGATGCTGAAACTGCATGGAGATCGTGGTGCAGCCGATGTAATCACCCGCCATCCTGACCGGATCGCGCAAATTGAAGGCGCGTCGGAGGGATCGCTTATCGACCTCGATACGCCCCACGATTTCGAGCGCCTAGGCGTTGAGCGGGAATAATTCTGAGCTTTTGAAATTAGGGCTTGCCAAATCAAATTGCATAAACAATATGCAATTGTGCGCTGCGATATAATTGCTGCAACGCAATAATTCCTTTACCCGCATGGAATATTAATCAGATCTCTAGCGGGAAACGTGTAGCCGCGAACCGGCTATTTAGACTAAAGTAGCGAAATGGCTCTGCGCAGTCGCGCAGGACCCGCTTCTCATGCAACCTCTTTGCTCCTTGAGCAAAACGAAAGGTCCACGCCATGCAGGAAATGCCTCAATTTGCTGAAGTTCCAGAATCTGTCCGCAACATCATGAAGTCGAACATCGAACAAGCCAAAAAGGCTTTCGACACCTTCCTCGCCGCCAGCGAAAAGGCGATGGTGACGTTCGATAGCGCGCCAGCGATCAGCGGCACCGGACTGAAAACCGTGAACGAAAAAATCGCCGAGTTCACCAAAACCAACGCCAACGCCAATTTCCGTTACGCCATGAAACTGGCCGATGCGAAGCAGATCAGCGACGTCATCGAAATGCAGAACACGCACGTCCGCGAAATGATGGAAAATTTCACCAAGCAGATGGAGCAGATGCGCGAGCTGATGACTGGCGTTATGAAAGACAGCGCCAAGAACATGCCGAACATTCCAGGCATGCCAAACTTCAACCCATAATATGGGAATGCCGCCAGCTCGCAAACTCATCGCCGGGCTGGCGGCGCTTCGCCGCTAAAGCACCTTGCCGGGGTTCAAAATCCCCAGCGGGTCGAGCGCCTGCTTGATATGACGCATCAAGGCCATCTCGACAGGGCTTTTGATCTCCGCTATCAGCGCGCGCTTCATCCGGCCAACACCGTGCTCGGCGCTCACCGAGCCGCCCATGCGCACGACAACGCCATGCACCGCATCGGCAATCTCGTCCCAGCGGGCCAGAAACGCCGCTTTATCCTCACCGATAGGCTGACTGACGTTGAAGTGGATGTTGCCGTCCCCGAAATGGCCGAACGGCACCGGCCGCGCGCCGGGTACGAGCCGCATCACGGCCTCGGACGCCTCGGCAATAAACGCAGGCGTGCGCGCGATTGGCACCGAAATGTCATGCTTTACGCTTCCGCCCTCGAATTTCTGCGACTCAGACATCGCCTCGCGCAGGTGGCGAAGTTCGGCGGCCTGCGCCAGCGACGATGCGGTGACAGCATCCTTGACAATGTCCGCCTCCAGCGCCCGCTCCATAACCTGCATGCCGATCGCCGCCGACCGCCCATCCTCCGAGGTGGAGGATATTTCGATGAGCGCATACCACGGATAGGCGCGCCCGAGCGGATCACGGCCCGCCATATGGCGCGTGACGAACTCGACGCCAATGCGCGGCATCAACTCGAACAGCGTAAGGTTCGGCCCGGCGTCCTCCCGCGTCATCTCGAACAGACGCGCCACATCGTCAAGGCTTTCGAGGCCCGCAAACAGCGCCGTCTGCTCCTTTAATTGCGGAAACAGCTTCAGTGTCGCGGCGGTGATCACGCCGAGCGTGCCCTCGGAGCCGACAAAAAGGCTTTTGAGATCGTAGCCGGTGTTATCCTTGCGAAGCGATTTCAGGCCATTCCAGACCTCTCCGTTCGCCAGCACAACCTCCAGCCCCAGCGTCAGGTCGCGCGCCGAGCCGTAAGCCAGCACCTGCACGCCCCCAGCGTTGGTCGCGAGATTGCCGCCGATCTGGCATGAGCCCTCGCTCGCCAGACTGAGTGGGAACAGCCGACCCGCCGCCTCAGCCGCCGCCTGCGCCTGCGCCAGCGTGACGCCAGCCTCGACGGTGAGCGTATTTCCAGCCGGGTCGACATCCCGCACCCGGTTCATGCGCGTCAGCGACAGCACGATTTCGTGGCCGCTCTCGAACGGTATCTGCCCGCCGACAAGCCCTGTATTTCCGCCCTGAGGAACGATGGCGGCGCCCGTCTCGGTCGCCAGCGCCAAAATCGCTGACACCTGCTGAACGCTATCCGGCCGGAGGATCAGCGCGGCGCGCCCATGATAGCGATCCCGCCACTCCGTCAGGTAGGGCGCCATGTCGGCCTCCTCGCGGATGACATAGCGATCCCCGACAATCGCGGCGAAACGAGCAAGCGTTTCCGCGTCCGGCGGCGCGGTGCGGCGGAATTTCGGATCGGGCGTCATGTGTGACGAGGAGCGGCGGCGCGGCGCAGCCGGTCATTGATCGCCTCACCGAGCCCTTGCGTGGGGATTGGCATGACGGCGATGCTCGGCGGCCCGAGAGCGTCCAGCTTGCGAAGATAAGCAAAGAGGTTCGTCGCCGCCTCCACGACGTTACCCGTGGCGCTGAGATTATACGCGTTCGGTCCACGCGGCGCATCCGGGCCAAAGGTGATGTGCGGCTCGCCCGGCGCGGCGTGCATCACGTTCAACCGCAAAAGGGCTGCGGGCGCGTAATGGCTTTTCAACTGGCCGGGCGACTGCGGTGTGGCCAATTGCTCCGGCGCCAGCAACGGCCCGCACACGGCCTCTATCGACGCGC
>JBGSLP010000407.1:0-1906 GCA_041740655.1 Alphaproteobacteria bacterium | reverse complement strand
GGCTCTTTCGCCGCAACGCTTTACAGCGCGCAGCGCGGCCAGTTTTTTACGCTGCCGTTGCCCGGACGCGGCCATGACCTCGTGCAGCGCCCCGGCTCGGCGGAATGCGTCGCCATCGCCCGGCGACCCGGGAGATTCGCCGCAGCGTTCTCGGCAGATGGCGCACCGGCGCGATGGTTTTCAACGAAAGCCGACCGCCATTTTTACGGCCACGGCGTGTTTTCGCCGGACGGTCGCCTGCTCTATACGAGCGAGAACGACTACGAGGCTGGCCAGGGTGTTATCGGCGTGCGCGACGTCATGGCGGGCTATGCGCAGATCGGCGAATTTTCCGCCTACGGCGTCGATCCGCACGACCTCCTGCTTACTCCGGACGGGCGTCGGCTCGTGGTGGCGAACGGCGGCATCGCCACACATCCGGTCAGCGGTCGCGCCGCCCTCAATGCCGCCATCATGGAGCCGTCGCTCGTTTATATCGACATCCAGACCGGCGATTTGGTGGAGAAGGTCGAACTCGACGCCAGCCTGCATAAACTGTCGATTCGCCATCTGGCGATGGCGGGGGAGCAGGCGGTTTTCGGTTGCCAGTATGAGGGGGCTGGGGAGGATCAACCGCCGCTGGTCGGTTTTCATCGCCTTGGCGATTCGCCGCGACTTGCGGAGGCGCCGAGGCAGGTTCAGAGTTCGCTCAGGAATTACATTGGCTCGGTTTCGGCGGATGCGTCCGGGGAGATCATCGCGGCGTCGAGCCCGCGCGGCGGTCTGGTCACGTTCTGGAACGCCAGCACCCACGCCTTCATCGGCTCCCGTGAGATGGAGGATGTGTGCGGGGTTGCCGACGCGCCTGCGCACCGCGCTTTCCGGCTGACCAGCGGTGTCGGCCTCACGGAGATCGTTGATCCAAACGCAGCGATTTTAGGCGCGCAACAAGCGTTGCCCATCGCGTGGGATAACCACCTTATTCGACTGCACTAATTTGGGGAGGGGGGGGAGAGACGGACCTGGCGGGGGTTGAGGGGGCAACAAACCAGATCACGTCTCTCTTTGGGTATACATTAAGGTCCGGGCGGGAGCCTTTTAGTCGAAGGCGAAGCTTTCACCTCGCCCTCTTTCCAAACCACGCCGCTTGCGAAATGCCTGCCCTACTGGTGAAGACTAACACAACGGACTTACAAACCACATCAACCGGCAATTCATAACGTTTTCGAAGCGGGGGGACGACGCATACGCAACGAACGCAACTGGCTGACGCAACTCGGTAGCTAGACCGGTCAAGAGAACTTACTCATCACCTCGACTGTTGCGAATGTGCCGCTGCCTTTAGGCAAAATTAAGGCAGGTAAATTAATTAATTGACAGTTACCCACAGGCATCAATTTCTGCATTCAAACGCAGAAGCGCTGTTATAATTCGGTCATCAAAAAAGGTGTAAATGCCGCCACAAGTTCAAGGCGCTTTGCTACTTTCAGCGTTACGCCCCATCATTCAGTGCGTTGAAATAATTAAATAAATTCTTTTCTATGCGGCCATTGTTTGATTGGACGGGGTTTTGTTACAAGCATGCGGCTGCGTAAATGGGGCTCATAAGAGGGCTAAGTCGGCGATGACGCAAAATGTGGACGATCGGCGTCAATGGATGGGCGTTCTGGCCCGGAGCGAACCTGCGAGGCTCGCGCGCCTTATCGCGGAAGCGAATCTGGCAGACGAGTGCGAAATGCTTCGCGCGCCCGAGGCTGGGCTGATCATGGTGCGCGGTCGCATGGGCGGCGACGGCGCTGCGTTCAATCTGGGCGCGATGTCGGTCACCCGTTGCTCGGTGGCGGTGGCCTCAGGCGCTGTCGGACATGCCATGGTCGCCGGACGCGATGCGGGCCATGCAAGGAACGCGGCGCTGGTCGACGCCCTC
>JBGSLP010000406.1:0-5580 GCA_041740655.1 Alphaproteobacteria bacterium | reverse complement strand
GGCCATCATCGCCGCCGCGCACTGGGTCATCATGAAGAACGTGCCCACGAGATTGACGGCGACGACCTTCTCGAAGCTGGCGAGATTGTGCGGCACGATGGCCCCGTCATCGCGATTGCGCCGCACGGTGCGCTGGCCTATCGCGATCCCGGCGCAGTTCACAAGAATCCGCTCAACGCCATGCGCCGAACGCGCTGCGGCAAGCGCCGTCTCGACAGTCACCTCGCTCGTTACGTCGCAGTGGCAGAATACGCCGCCTAAGCGCGCGGCCAGCGCTTCTCCGGTATCGCGATTGAGGTCGAGCACGGCGACTTTCACGCCAGCGTTCGCGAGCGCCTCGGCAGCGGCGGCGCCAAGGCCAGATGCGCCGCCGGTCACCACGGCGCTCAAACCCTCAATTTTCATCGGCGTCTCCCGGAGCTTATATCCGCAGCGATTTGTCGTCAGTTTTTTGCGGCGCTGAGGCGTATGACCTGCCCGTTATACTGATCGTCCTCGCACAGTTTCACAACCATGTCGGCGAACTCCGCCGGATCGCTCATTCCGGGCACCTGTTGCTGCGTCGTCTGGTTGGATTGCCGGATATCCTCGGAGCGCTCGGTGAACATCATCGTATCGTAGCGCCCGGGCATGATGGTCACGACGCGGATGCCATCCTCGACGAGATCGCGCGCCAGCGGACGTGTGAGCGCAAGCACGCCTCCTTCGGACGCCGCATAAGCCGCCTGCCCTTCCAGCCCATCCTCCGCCGCGATCGAGGCCGAGTTGATGATCACGCCGCGCATTCCGCCATCGAGCGTCGGCAGCGTCATCATCGCCGCTGCCGATTTGATCGACATGTAGAAGGTGCCCGTGAGGTTGACCTGCAGCAATCGCTCGAAGCTGGGCACGTCATGAATTTGAATGCGCCCCTGTGCATCTCGCCACGCGGCCCGCTGCTCCAGCGCGACCCCGGCGCAGTTCACGAGAACGCGCTCGATGCCATTTTCCTCGCGGGCGAACTCGAAAGCGGTGTCGACGGTGATTTCGCTCGAGATTTCCAAGTGACAGTAAATGCCGCCGAGCCGTTTTGCGAGCGCTTCGCCCGGTTCGCGATACATATCAAGGATGGCGACGCGGCAGCCCTTGGATGCCAGCTTTTCAGCGGCGGCGGCGCCAAGGCCCGTTGCTCCGCCAGCGATGATTGCGCTGACGCCGTTGCCCAATTTCATAAGGGAGGGATCCTTTGCGGTTTTGGATGACCCGTAACCCGCATGAATGCGACCGCGATGTCAACCTTTGGTCAGATTTTATCGCCGACAAAATGGAAGCCGGTTCCATAGACCAGAACCGCAGCGCTTCCGTCCACGATAGAGGGTGTTGCAACACGCACCGCCACGACGCCGTCGTAGCCCTTGGCCTTGGCTTTGTCGCGCAGGCCCTGCATGCCGTTTTCGATGGCGATGTCTATCAGAACCTCATATCGCCGCATGCGCCCGCCGAATGTGTTGGTGATGATCTCGCGCAGGTCTCGCACGATGTTGCTGGCGCCCACAGCGCACGCGGTGAGCATCTCGCCCTCGCGAATGGTGCGGCCCGAAAGTTGGTCGACTGTATAGAGCATGGCGGGCAAATCCTTTTTGCGAACGGGCTTATCTCGCCGCAGGACGGCCGAAAACGAGGCGTCGAAGGACGACGAGGAGAACGAGGGAGAGAAGGGCGAGCACTATCACGATGAACATATGCCGATACCAGAAGATGCGCCAGTCGACGCGGCCTTCGCTCGCGATCTCGAAATCGTTCACGACCCGCATGACGTCCGGAATGGGGCTCGGCGGCCGCAGCAGCATGTCCAGAGCCGCAAGCTGATCGCGGCTGTTCATCAACCCGCTTCGCACGCCGCCCTGCGCCAGAATTTGCATCGCAGCAGGGTTGGCGCCGATTTCCGTCGCGACGCGGCGGGCGGCGGCTGGCGATAGCAGGCGCTGGTAGTCCGAAAACGCGGTCAGTTCAGGCTCCGTGAGGCGCCGCCCGAGTTCTAGTAGCTGCGCGGCGGGCAGCGCCAGAAGCAGGTCTCTCGCGGAAGCCTCAAGCCCCGCGATCCGCGTGATGACGAGCTTGTCGTTCAGCGCCAGCAGGGTTTTCAGTTGCGGCTTGGTGACTGCGTCCGGCGCGATGAGTTTATGCAGACCGGTGGCGGCCACCTGATCAAGTTTGCCGTCCGTCAGCGCGGCCCATTTCAGCGCGATGTCGATAGACTTCTGATCTTCCGCGATGGCGACGCCGGTGTCGTCGAGGTCGAGCAGCGCCAGATTGAGCGAACCATCGGCCGTCCGCCACTCGATACGCTTCTCCCCTTCGCTGCTGAGAATGATCTGCACGATGCGCCCAAGACGGCCAAGCTGGTCGATTTTGCGCTCCTTGAGGAACGCGCTGAAAGCTGGATACTGGTCGGCAAGGCTGAGCAACTTGTCGTATTTCTGGCGGAAGTCGAGCCAGAGCGCGTGAATGCGTTCGGCGGTTTCCCGGCCAATGGGCTCAAGCTGCTCCGTGACTTCGGTTTGCAGAACACGGACGATCTCGGATTTGATCAGCGTTTTGGATTCCGCGGACTTCATGCGTTCCGCTATCAACGGGAAGACGCCATCGCCGGCGTTGTAAAGATCGGACGCGATGAGCGCCAATCCGATTATCCCGGTAAAGCTGGAGATAATGCGCGTTGCGACGGCCCCTGCAATCCGCGCGCCGATGCCAGCGATCATTCGTGCGATGACCTGCCGTGTTACGACGAGAATGATACCGGAAATGGTCGCGCCGCCCTGAAATGCGAGGTCGGTTGCGTCGATTCTGGCGCTGGCGCCGGTCGGGTTGACGCGAATGCTTTGCTCGGTTTCGCGGGCGAAGACCTGAGAGAGCGCTTCGCCATAGCGGGTCTGCAGCGTCGTCTGAACGCAGGCGATCACAGGGCCGGAGACTTTCTCGGTCGAACGCTCAATGCGCGAGCCGATGACCTTGCCGACCAGATCGGCCAGTTCCGCCAGCGCAGCTTTAAATTCTTCCGAGCCGTACGCGCGTTCGGCGACCTCGGTCGCATACCGTTCAGCGGTTTCTTTACTGATGTTTGAGTAAGCGCGATCGAGCCAGCTTTTATCCGCGCGCAGCACTGCAATGGCCGCGTCGATGGACTGGTCGATGCGCTGCTCCATGCGCGCTTCGGGCCACCGCGACTCGATCAGGCGCGTGTAGTCGATGTCCTTCAATTCCGCGACAAGGGCGGTTTCCGTCAGTTCCCGGATTTTGTCCCGTACGTCGGAGTCATTGAGGACTTTACAATCGTCGATGGTGACGGGAGTCGGCGCGCTTAAAGCTGGCGCCGCCGACGCGATGACGAGAGACGCGGCTGTCAGGACGGAAATCGAATGCTGGAGAATGCGGCGCATAACTCAAATCTCCAACGTGATCGTAAAGCCTCGCCCGCAGTTTCTAGACGTTAAAGGCGACGCCGATAAACATCAGGGCCCACGCGACCAGCATGACTTCATATGGGTGCGGCCGCACGATCTTCGTCAGAATGGGAATTTCGATGCCGAAGTGACGCGACATTACGACAAGCGCGACCAGTATGACAGAAACCAGAAAAATTCCAAAAGATGGTGAGCTGAGTTTCATAAAATTTGCCCTCGTGCCACGCGCGCGTGGTTGTTATCTCGATTGCCTACCGGCGACACGAACTCTCGTTAACGTTATCTTGGTATATCAGGTTCCGGATGAATTCACTTGCGAAATGCAGGATTTTGCCCCGGCGTTGCATTATGGCCATAATTCGCCAGCGGAGCCAAGCGACCCGAGTATAACGGTCAAGCGCAGAGCAGCGCCTTCACGGGCGCGAACGATCTTCGATGCTGCGGGGTCACGCCCAGGCACTCCAGACCCCGCCTGTGTTCGCGGGTGCCGTACCCCATATTGCGCTCCCAGCCATAGCCGGGGTGGAGCTCGGCAAGCTCGGCCATCAGCTTGTCGCGAGTCACTTTCGCCACGATGGACGCTGCGGCGATCGACAGCGAGATGGCGTCGCCGTGGATTAAAGCCTCGCAGTGACACGGCGCGCGAACGCGGTCGCGGCCATCGATGATCGCGCTCGACGGCGCCACCGGCAAGGCGGCAATTGCCTGCTCCATCGCCAGCAGCGAGGCGCGCAGGATATTGATTTCGTCGATCGTCTCGACGCTGGCGAAACCGATGCCCACTCTCGCCGTCGTCATGATCTGAGCAAAGATACGCTCGCGGGCCTCGCGGGTCAGGAGCTTGGAATCGTTGATGCCTTCCGGAATACGGTCAAGGTCGAGCACAACGGCCGCCGCCACGACTGGCCCAGCCAAAGGACCGCGACCCGCCTCGTCCACGCCGGCGACGAGATCGCCGTGCAGCTTTTGCAGTCGCCTCTCATGGACGAGATTTGGCAGGGTGCATTCGAGCGAGGCTATTGTCATGGCCGCAGCTAAACGGCGTTCGTGATCCAGCTCAAGGTCTTTGCGAAACGATCAACGTAAAACTGACCGATGCCGGGTTGGGCGGGATCAACCAAACAGGCTGAACTGTGCGCCGGGCATAGTGGGCGGGCGAAATAGGTCGCACCTGAGAGCGTCTTTCTTCAGATTGAGGCCGTGCTTCTGCATCGCAATTTTATACCGCCGGGCGATCTGCGCTGCGTAAACCCCCGCGCCCGTCTGGCGCTCGCCGAACTCCGACACATAATCCTTGCCGCCGCGTGTGGATCGAACGAGCGACATCACCCGGCGCGCGCGATCCGGAAACTCCTCCACCAGCCATTCCTGGAACAGCGGGCTGATTTCGAGCGGTAGTCGCAGGAGCACATAACCGGCCTGCCGCGCGCCAGCATCCGCCGCCCCGGCAAGCAGCGCCTCGATTTCGTGATCGTTGATGGCGGGAATGATCGGCGCAGTCATGATGACGGTAGGCACGCCAGCCGCGCTCAGGCCCCGCAACGCGTCCATTCGCTTCATGGGCGTCGAGGCGCGCGGCTCCATCCTGCGGGCGAGTTTATGATCAAGCGTGGTGATCGAGAGCGCGACCTTCACCAGCCCCCGTGACGCGAGCGAGCGGAGCAGGTCTATGTCACGCAGCACGAGGGCCGATTTCGTGACGATCCCGACCGGGTGGCTGGTGCGATCGAACACCTCCAGAAGCTGGCGGGTAAGCTTTTGTTCGCGCTCGATGGGCTGATAAGGGTCAGTATTGCTGCCGAGCATGATCGGCTTGACGACATAACCCGGCTTGGCAATCTCGCGCTCCAGCAGTTCGGCGGCATTGGTTTTCGCGATCAGCTTCGTTTCGAAGTCGAGGCCTGCGGAATAGCCCAGATAGCTGTGCGTCGGGCGGGCGTAACAGTAGATGCAGCCATGTTCGCAGCCTCGGTAGGCGTTGATGGATTGATCGAAGGATATGTCCGGCGAGTCATTAGTCGTGATGATGCGGCGCGCGGCCTCGCCGATGACCTCGGTTTTGAAGTCCGTCAGGTCGCCCAGGCTTTCCCAGCCGTCGTCAAAATCGGCTCGCCGCTCGCCGTCGAAGCGGCTGCCC
>JBGSLP010000405.1:0-4508 GCA_041740655.1 Alphaproteobacteria bacterium | reverse complement strand
GACAGCGCCAGTTCCGTGCCGCCCGCGCCCGCGCCGACAATCCCGATGCGGGCCTTTGCTCCACCGCCAAGAATGCGTGCGCGGGCCGCCTCGAAACGCGCCAGAAAGCCGTCAATGGGTTTGACGGGAATTGTGTGTTCGCGCGCGCCGGGGGTACGGCGCGTGCTCGGCGTCGAGCCAATATTGATCGAGAGGAAATCATACGGGTTTGGCGGGCCGTTGTCGCACAGCACGCGTCTGTCTCTCAGGTCGAGGCCGATGGCGGCGCCCAGATGCAGCCGCGCCCACGCAAATTTGCATAACGGGCCAACGTCGATATGCGCGTCGTCGAAGCTGTAATGCCCGGCTATCATGCCCGGCAGCATGCCCGAATAAGGCGTGTGCACCTGCCGGGTGATGAGGGTGATGCGCACGCCTGCAATCGGGTTCAAGCCGAAACTGCGCAGCACGCCGACATGGGCATGCCCCGCGCCGACAAGCACGATGTTCTGCAATACCTGCGAGTTCGTTTTGGGCACGGAAATCCGACGGTGTCGCGACGCTCAAGAATCGCATTGGCGGTAGCTCAAATGAGTATTCGGAAATCGCCGCGCAAGCGTTACGCTTCGCCCAAATATGGCACGCCTCGCTTAAGGGGACGGGTAGGGGAAGGTGAATGGCTCTCCTTCCAAATCGGCAAACGGCCTAAAACCAGCGCTTGCGGCGGCGATAGGTTTTCATATCGCGGAAACTCTTGCGGCCCTCGCCGGACAGCCCGAGGTAGAATTCCTTCACGTCTGGATTTTCAGCCAGCGCTTTGGCGGTGCCGTCCATCATGATGCGCCCGCTTTCCAGAATATAGCCGTAGTCGGCATATTTCAGCGCGACGTTGGTGTTCTGCTCGGCCAGCAGGATGCTAACGCCCTCTTTCTGGTTCAGGTCGCGGACGATCTCGAAAATCTCCGCCACGATCTGCGGCGCGAGGCCCATGGAGGGTTCGTCCAGCAAAAGCGTGTTGGGTTTCGCCATCATCGCGCGGCCAATTGCCGTCATCTGCTGCTCGCCGCCGGAGGTGTAACCGGCAAGACTGGTGCGGCGCACTTTCAGGCGTGGGAAATACGCATAGATACGATCAAGTTCTTCTCGCATCTGCGCGCTGTTGAGCGGGCGCGAATAAGCGCCGGTGATCAGGTTTTCCTCGACGGTCAAATGGCCGAAGCAATGGCGCCCCTCCATGACCTGCACCATCCCCATGCCGACGAGATCGCCGGGCGTCATCTTGTCGACGCGCTGCCCGCGAAACTCGATGGACCCCTTTGTCACGGAGCCGCGCTCGGAGGCCAGCAACGTCGAGATGGATTTCAGGGTCGTGCTTTTTCCGGCCCCGTTGCCGCCCAGTAGCGCAACGATCTTGCCTAGCGGAACCTCAAGCGAGACGCCACGCAACGCCAGAATGACGTTGTCGTAAATGACCTCGATATTTCTTACAGCCAGAACAGGCCGTTTCGCTTCTTCGAAGGCGGTCGCGGATGGGGCAATGGCAACGTTCATGGGCGGCCTCTCTGTGGACACTTCCGAATGAGGGGAGCGGAAAGCCCCCCTCAAGTTGGCACTTAAGCGGCGCAGTGCGCGCCCGATCAGCTAGGGCATACGCGCGGCGTGACGTTGTTTTCAGCCGCGAACTTCGCCGCCGAATCCTCGATCGCCTTGCGGATGAAAGCAGGGTCTGGCGGAGCAACCCAGTCGTCGCTGACGATCTGGAACTTGGTTCCATCCCACTGCATCATCTTGAACTTGCCGGCGCCTTCGTGGTTGGCGCAGGAGAGCTTGAACGGCGGCACGATGCCCTCGATGCCAAGCTCTTTCAGGCGTTCCGGCGTCATGTTGATCGCCTCGTAGCCGTCGCGGAACTCGGCGCCATTGACCGCCTTGCCAACCTTGTTGTGTATTTTCTGGGCGTTGCGAAGGCCTTCGATCCACATGACCGCCGCGCTCACTCCGCGGTTGTAATAGACCGTGCCGATCCGGTTGACGTTCTGCAGGTTGCCCTTGCCAGCCCCGTAGACGACTTTTTCGATGTCGGCGATCAGGGGATAGGTTTTGCCCGGAACGGCGTTGGCGGTTACGTAAGTGCCTTTGGCCGCATCGCCCGCCGGGATCATGTCTTCCTCGGCACCGCCGAAGGTGACGTAGATCATGCGGTCACGCGGAAAGCCGACGCGAGCCGCTGTTGTGATCGCGGTCGAGTTCATGCCCGAGCCAGCGCCCCAGAATGTCACCCATGACGGCTTCAACTGGCGGATCTGCAGCCACTGCGACTGCTGCTCAAGGCCCGGCGCTGGTACGGCGATCTCGACGAGGTTGATGCCCCAATCTTTCGAAATCTGGCGCATAGCCGGTAGCGGCTCACGTCCGAACGCGCTGTCGATGTGGAGATGAACGACGGTCTTGCCCTTCATCTTGTCGATGCCGCCCTCTTTCTGGGCCATGAAGTTCAACTGCACCGCGATTTGTGACCAGTAGTTGGAGTGCGCGCCAAACACCCATGGCCAGACGCGACCATCGGCGGCGTCCGTGCGGCCGTAGCCATATTGCGCGAGCACGACGTTGTCGGCCGCCATACGACCGATGACGGCATAGGCGCCTGGCGTGCCCAGCACGTCGAACACGACCATTTTCTGATCGCCCTTGTTCAGCAGGCGCTGATAGCATTCCACGGTGCGCGCGGCGTTGTATTCGGTCTCGCACTCATCGTAGGTCAGCTTGACGCCGTTGACGCCGCCTTCCTTCATGTTCACGTAATTGAGGTAGTCGATGATGCCGCCGTAATAGCCGGTTCCCATGGCGGCGTATGGCCCGACGCGGCTGCTTGGAATGCCGAAATACTGCTCTTCGGCGAGAGCGGCGGTCGTCGAGGTCGCGGCTACCCCTGCGCACAGAACGCTGGCGGCGGCGAGGCCGAGCAGCGTTTTGCGGATTCTGGTATCGATCATTCTGCATACCTCCTTGTTAGTCATGTTAAACCTCTCCTATGTTGTTCTTATTGTTATGCTTTTAGCGGGCCTCATCCCATCAGTGCGGGAATGGCCAGAGTCGCAGGCGCTCCTTCGTCACCTGCCATAGACGCGCAAGGCCATGCGGCTCGAAAATCAGGAACATGATGATCATCGCGCCGAAGATGACCTGTTCGAGCGCGGAGGTGATCGAGGCGTCGACCGCCTTGCCGAAAACCGCGTGAAACAGGATGTTCAGGAAAATCGGCGTCAGCATTATGAACGCTGCTCCGAGAAACGAGCCGAGGATGGTGCCGAGCCCGCCGATGATGACCATGAACAGGATGCGGAATGACAGCTCGATGGTGAACGCCGACGGCTCGACCGTTTGCAGGTAAGCGAATGCGAACAACGCGCCGCCGACGCCGCAATAGAATGAACTGATCGCGAAAGCCTGCAACTTGGTGCGCATGAGCGGCAGGCCCGTTACTTCGGCGGCCACGTCCATATCGCGCACGGCCATCCAGCCCCGACCGATGCTGCCTCGCGCCATATTCTTGGCGGCCAGCGTAAGCACGACGACAATGCCCAGCACCACCCAGTATTTCTCCTGTGGGCTTGCGAAAGTATGGCCGAAAATAACGATCTGCTGCGCCGTGATAACGCCAGCCACGTCGTAGTTCTTGAACCAGCCGAACTTGTCGAGCGCCCAGACGATGAAGAACTGCGAGGCAAGCGTGGCGACCGCGAGGTAGAGGCCGCGGATACGAAGGCTCGGCAAACCGAAAACGATGCCGACCAGGGCCGCGCACACGCCGGAGAGGCCGATTGCGACCAGGAATGGAATGCCTTCAACGCGCAGAATGAGATTGTAGCAGGCGAAGGCGCCGACGGCCATGAAGCCCGCAGCGCCCAGCGAAAGCTGCCCCGCATACCCCATGAGAATGTTCTGCCCGAGGGCGACGAGCGAAAATACCAGCCACGGGATGAGAAGCGCGCTGAGCCAATAGTCGCTCGCGGCGAAGGGGATGACGCCGAACGCGA
Organism: Alphaproteobacteria bacterium; assembly: GCA_041740655.1. Lineage (GTDB taxonomy): Bacteria > Pseudomonadota > Alphaproteobacteria > Rhizobiales > Rhodomicrobiaceae > JAWXCE01. The sequence continues at coordinate 492 of JBGSLP010000405.1, read as the reverse complement.
CGATCAGCATCACCGCCATGCCGATGCGATCCTCCCGCAGGGGAAGGAGTTGCGTATCCTGCGCGTAGCTGGTGCGGAATTGTCCGGCTTCTCTGTAGAACATGAGCTTAAATCTCTCGTTTGCTGGACGTCAGACGCGCCGGATGATTTTTTCGCCGAACAAGCCTTCCGGCCTGACCAGCAGGAAGAGAACTGCGAGCATGTACGGGGCCCAGCCCTCAATGCCGCCGCCGAAATACGGGCCGACATAAACCTCGGCCAGTTTCTCGAAACCGCCGACGATGAGGCCGGCCACGATCACGCCCGGCACTGAAGTGAAGCCGCCGATGATGAGCACGGGAAGCGCCTTCAGAGCGAGCAGCACCAGCGCGAACTGTACGCCGCTGCGCGCGCCCCAGAGCATGCCGGCAACCAACGCGACGATGCCCGCCGCCGCCCACACAAGCATCCATATATGCTTCAGCGGGATGCCGATCGACAGCGCCGCCGCCG
>JBGSLP010000404.1:0-3565 GCA_041740655.1 Alphaproteobacteria bacterium | reverse complement strand
TCGCGGATTTGCAGGATTTCAGCGTCGGTGAGCTGGTTGACCCGGCGCTCCGGCGCAATATTCACCTGCGCGCAAATTTCCTTGGAGAATTTCGGGCCGATGCCATGGATATAGCGCAGCGCGATTTCCACGCGTTTTGCGGAAGGGATATTTACACCTGCGATACGTGCCACATTGTCCTCATGCGATAAAGGTCGATAGCTGCGCCAGCAGAAACCTGCTCGCACGGCGGATTTTTAATTCAAGCTGAAACCCGTTGGCGGGTTGACAAACTTCTAATTGTCACACTGCTGTTGGTTTAACGGATATTTGCACGATCCGTCAATCCGTTGCTTTCGCCTCCAGGCCATTTAAAGCGGCATTTGCGCCACCGGCGTGCGCAAAAGGCTCCATGATCGTCTTGACGGACTGGGAAACATCCGAAATCGGCTGCTCGCCGTCAATCACCCGGAGCTTTCCAGAAGCGCGATAATACTCGATCAGCGGCTTGGTCTCATTGTGATAGACCGCGAGGCGCTTGCGAACGGTTTCCTCGTTGTCGTCGGAGCGGCGCTTGAACTCCTCGCCGCCGCAGCGATCACACACCCCATATTGCCGGGGACGCTTAAGCGTCTCGTGATAACCCTCGCCGCATTTGGCGCAGGTGTATCGACCGGATACGCGCTTCACCAACTGTTCGTCATCCACTTCGAAAACGATCGCCCAGTCGATCTTCTTGCCGTCCGTTGCAAGCTTGTCGTCGAGGGCTTCAGCCTGCGCCGGCGTGCGCGGGAAGCCGTCGAGGATAAAGCCGTTATAGCCGGAAATGGAGTCGAGGCATTCGAACACCGCGTCGACGATCACATTGTCAGGCACCAGGGAGCCCTGCTCCATGTAGGCTTTCGCCTTCATGCCAACATCTGTCTTGGCCGCGACCGCCGCACGCAGCATGTCCCCAGAGGATAACTGCCGCATGCCGTAACTGTCTTCGATAAGCTTGGCCTGAGTGCCTTTGCCCGCGCCTGGTGGACCTAACAGAATGACGTTCATCGGCGCCGTGCTCCCGCTCCCCTGAGTTTGGCTTTCTTTATAAGACCTTCATATTGATGCGCGAGCAAGTGACTTTGAATTTGCGCGACCGTATCCATGGTCACGCTGACGACGATCAGGAGCGAAGTGCCGCCGAAATAGAAAGGAACCGCAGCGTAGGATCGAAGAAGTTCCGGCAACACGCAGACGAGAGCGAGATATGCAGCGCCGACGACCGTTATGCGAGTCAGCACATAGTCGATATATTCCGCCGTCCGCTCACCCGGTCTGATGCCCGGAATGAAGCCGCCATGCTTTTTCAGATTGTCCGCAGTCTCCTTCGGATTGAACACGATGGCCGTGTAGAAGAATGCGAAGAAGACAATCAGCGCGACGTAAATGCCGATATAGAGCGGCTGACCGGGCCCCAGAAGCGCCGTTGTGGTGGTGAGCCAATCCGGCCCCTGACCGCTACTGAAGTTGGCGACGGTTGGCGGCAGCAGTAGCAGCGAGGACGCAAAGATCGGCGGAATAACCCCGGCGGTGTTGAGCTTCAAGGGCAAGTGGGAACTGTCGCCCTGAAATTGCCGGTTACCGATCTGTCGCTTCGGATACTGGATGAGGAGCCTGCGCTGGGCGCGCTCGACGAACACGATGAAGGCGATGACAACAATAATCATCACGCCGAGGGCCATGATGATGCCCGTTGACAGGGCGCCGGTGCGCCCCAACTCCAGCGTGCCTGCAATAGCGGCGGGAAGTTCGGCCGCGATGCCGGCGAAGATGATCAGCGAAATGCCGTTACCAACGCCGCGCGCCGTAATCTGTTCGCCAAGCCACATGACGAACATGGTGCCGCCGACAAGTGTGATAACCGTCGTCGCCTGGAAGAACAGCCCCGGTTCGATAACGACGTTCGACGCGCCTTCAAGCCCTCTGGCTATGCCATAGCCCTGCAGGGTGGCGAGCGCCACGGTTGCGTAGCGCGTGTATTGGTTGATCTGTTTGCGGCCGGACTCGCCCTCCTTCTTGAGGGCCTCCAGAGTCGGCGACACGGTCGTCATGAGCTGGATGATGATCGACGCCGAGATATACGGCATGATGTTCAGCGCGAAAATCGCCATACGGCCTACGGCGCCGCCCGAGAACATGTCGAACATGCCAAGGATACCGGTCTGGTTCTGCTGGACGAGTTCGGCAAGCGCTACCGGATTGATGCCCGGGAGCGGGATGTAGGTGCCGAGGCGATAAATCAGCAATGCGCCGAGGGTGAACCAAAGACGCTTCTTGAGTTCCTCGGCCTTCGCAAAAGCAGAGAAATTCAGGTTGGAAGCAAGCTGCTCCGCGGCTGAAACCATAGTCAATAAACTCCCATCGCTCCAGCCTCACCGCTGGACACGGAGGCGAGCCTCAAAGCCCAACCGCCGCACCGCCCGGCCAGACCGCCGTTGTGAAGGCTGACTGCCGAGCATTTTATTCAATTCAGGTTAGCGCGCCAACTTAGCCGCGGTCCCGTCAAACTCTCTTTTCGGCGGCCGCTTTTTTGCGAAGTCCTTTTTTGCCCAAAGGCACGTTTGGGTCGACCACTTTATCACGGGGCAGGACTATCCGCACGGAGCCACCTGCTGCTTCGACGGCTTTCGTCGCCGATGCGGATGCGCCAGCCACCTCGAATGTGACCGCAGCCTTGAGTTCTCCATCTCCCAACAGACGCACGCCGTCGCGAACGCGCCGCAGCAGGCCCGATGCGACCAGCGCCGCGCCGTTAACCTCGGATTTGGCGTCGAGCCGTCCGGAATCAATAGCCGCCTGCACCTCGCCAATATTCACCTCGACATACTCTTTGCGGAGAATGTTGGTGAAACCGCGTTTCGGCAGCCTCATGTGGATCGGCATCTGGCCGCCCTCGAAGCCTTTGATGGCGACGCCCGAGCGTGACTTCTGGCCCTTGACGCCGCGTCCGGCTGTCTTGCCCTTGCCCGAGCCGATGCCGCGACCGACACGCTTGCGGTCGCGCGAGGAGCCAGGATTATCGCGTAATTCGTTCAGTCTCATGGCAGGCAGTCCTTATCAAGATGCAGGTTGGCGGCGCAAAACGACTTTAGGATTTCGCGCCATCTTCGACGATGCGCACCATGTGTTTGACTTTTTCGATCATGCCGCGCACGCACGGGTTATCCGGCACTTCGCGGCGGCGGTGCATTTTGTTGAGACCAAGGCCGATCAGCGTTTCGCGCTGCTTGTAAGGGCGGCGGATGGGCGAACCAATCTGCTCGATCAAAATTGTTTTTTTCGTCTCAGCCATGATTTCGGCCCCTCAATCTCTTTGCTTACGTATCCGCGCCTGCGGTTGCGCCCTGGCCTTCCGCGCCATCGCGACGGCGTGACACGATCTCGCTCACCTTCTTGCCGCGCCGGGCAGCGACGCCGCGCGGGCTGTCTTCGTGCTTGAGCGCGTTGAAGGTCGCATGCACCATGTTATATGGGTTCGACGTGCCGAGCGATTTCGCAACAACGTCCTGAATGCCGAGGGTCTCGAAAACGGCGCGCATCGGGC
>JBGSLP010000403.1:0-5417 GCA_041740655.1 Alphaproteobacteria bacterium | reverse complement strand
AACGGGTTAACAAGGCAGATATTGTATAGCAGGATGCTCGACTCCTGCATCCGCCAGAGGGGGTAGAGCGCGGACGATGCGAAAAACATCGGAAAGATCACGAAATTCATCACGCCCGCGAAATTCTCAAGCTGCTTGATAACCGACGACATCAGCAATCCAAGCGAGCCTAGCATGAAGCCGGACAGCAGCAGCGCGGGCAATACCGTCAGATAGCCGATTAGCGGCGGCTCAATCTCCCAGAACCACGCGATGGCCAGAAACGCGTAAACCTGCAGCAGCGATACCGCAACGCCCCCGACCAGTTTGGAGGCTAGCAGGAACCAGCGCGGGAACGGACTCATCAGCAGCGTGCGCATGTTGCCGGTCTCGCGGTCGTAAACCATCGACAGCGACGATTGCATGCCGTTGAAAAGCTGGATCATCGCGACGAGACCCGGCGCAATATACACTTCGTAGAGCACGTAGGTTTCATACGGCGGAATGATCGAGACGCCCAGAATAGCGCGAAAACCGGCGGCGAAGATGAACAGCCACACAAGCGGGCGGACAAGCGCTGCGAGGAAGCGGGCGCGCTGATGAATGAAGCGCAGCGCCTCGCGCCAGACGATGCCGCCGAGGCACCGCGCGTAACCGGCGAAGCCGTAGCTTGCAATAGTCTCCGCGTTTGCGTTTGGAGCGGCGTTTGTCATCCAGCCATCTCGCCATTCACCACGCCAGCGCTGGCGTTGGTCAATTTCGTAAAGGCGTCGGTGAGGGTCTCAACGCCCGCTTCGGCAAGAATGGCCTTAACATCGCCCGAGGCGAGAACTTTGCCGTGATGAAGGATCACGGCCTTATCCGCCGCGTTGACTTCCTCCATGATATGCGTCGCCCATAGGACGCCGAGGCCATCCTGCACGACGAGATTACGCACCTGCTCGGTGATATCGCGGCGCGAGCCAACGTCAAGTCCAACGGTCGGTTCGTCGAGGAGGAGAAGCTGAGGGCGGTGAATCAGCGCGCGAGCGATTTCGGCGCGCCGTACTTGCCCGCCCGACAACTCCTTCACCCGCAGGTGCGCTTTGTCGCCAAGCGATACGCGCTGCAAAGCCTCCATGGCGAGGCGCTTGCCATCGCGAGAGGAAATGCCGTGCAGCGCCGCGTGATAGCTCATGTTCTGCATGACGGTGAGGTCGCCATCGACTGTGCGGCTTTGAAAGACGACGCCGATACGCTGCAGCGCTTCGCCCGGATCGCGACGGACGTCATAGCCGAGGATTTTGATGCTGCCGGTCGCCGAACTGAAAAGCCGCGTTATGAGCGAAAACAGCGTGGATTTGCCCGCGCCATTCAGGCCAAGGAGCGCGCAGAACTCGCCCCGCTCAACGCAGAGGGAGACGTTATCAAGCGCTTTGCGCTCTCCATAATTATGCGAAACGGCGGCGACATCGAGCGCCGCCACCGGAGCCGTATTGATCATTGCGTTATTTTACCGGCCGCATGGCCGTTGTTGAAAGCCACTGCGGCCATTGACCATATCCGAGCGTGACGCTCAACCGAAAACGCCTCAGCCTGGCATCGCAACTTCGCCCGACATCACTTGACGATGAAAACAGCCTTCTGGCTATCGCTCGTCGTTCCAGGAATGAAAAGGCTGAACGTGCCCGGACGGATGGTCACGAACGATATGCGAGCCGTGCCTTCGGCGTCGAACTCGATGCTGTCGACGCCGAGGGGACGCACCTCGATGTCATTGATGACCACTTCGTTCACCCATACGTTGCGGAAAAATTCTGGACCACGCACCGCCAGTTCTCCCGAACCGTCAGAGACGATCTCGATGCGATAATATTTGCCCGCCTCAAGCTCGTAGGGTTTCTCCGCCAACGGCTTGCCAACACTCAGCGTGATCGGAGGCAGCTTGACGACGCCCTGCAAGAGGCCGGCTTGGCCGCGAGGCGCTTGCGCCATGGCCGATGAAGCGACGAAAGCGGCGGCGGCGATGACTGCGCTCATGATGATTTTCATGTGAATCTCCTTGGATATTTATTTTTCTATTGGCTGCGTGTTTTAGTTTGGTGCGATAGTGACGCCCCACGGAAGCCTGCCCACCTTGATCGTCTTGATGACTTTCTCTTCCTTTACGTCAATGACCGAAACATCATTCGAGACGCCGTTGGTGGAGAATATGTACTTCTCATCCGGCGTGAAGGCGAGTTGCCACACGCGCTGACCGACCAACATGTATTTCTCAACCTCGAAGGTTTCGCCGTTGATGAGCGCTACGCGATTGGCTGGTCCAAGAGCGACGAAAACCTTCTTTCCGTCTTTGGTTACTCGCAGGCCCACGGGCTGAAGCGCCTCCGGGGCGACGCCCGGCACTTCGAACGTAATTTTCTTGACGATCTCCCGGGTCTTGGTATCTATCACCGAAACGGTGCCGCCAATTTCAGCAGTCACGTAGACGTACTTGCCGTCCTGCGTGAACTCGGCGAAGCGCGGGCGGGCGTCCACAAGCACGTTTGTAACGATCTCATTGGTCGACGTGTCGATGAAATGCGCCATGTTCGTGGTCTCGGATGTGTTGACCATGAACTTGCCATCCGGGCTGATGCCCATGCCTTCAGGTTCGACGCCCACGGGCACTTCGGCCAGCACTTTCTTGTTTAGGACGTCGACGACCGTAACGAGATTGTCGTCCTCGTTCGCAATGTACAGCGGGTTTCCCGATGGATGCAGGACGAACAGCTCAGGGTCCGGGCCGGACGGCAGGTCATACAGGATTTTGTAAGTCGCCGCGTCGATCACCTGAACAGTGTCGTTATCGCTGGCGCACAGGTAGACATGCTTACCGTCTTTTGACATCGTTATGCCGCGAGGCCGATCTCCGACCTTGACGGTCTCGATCACCTCAAGCTTCTCACTGTCAATCACCGAGATGGTGTTGTCTTTTTCGTTTGAAACGAACACCTTGTAGGCATGCGCTGGCGTCATTCCGGCAATGAGGGACGCCATCCCTAGCGCAAACAATCTCCGTTCGTACATGCTTCCTCCAGTTTTTTATTTATAGCTCGCTCTATCAGAAGCGGCATTTGCTTTCAGGCTGATCGATGCCAAGGGTGTCCAGCGGGGTTACCTGATGAAGAAACCCTGGTTGGGGAGACCATGACACCGGTAAATGCCTATCGCCCACCACGATTGCGTGACGAAGTTGACCATTCCACGGGCGGAATGTCAGCTTTTGCCCCTTGAACGCCGCCAGCGAAAATTCCGGGCCCTTCATGTAATCTTTCAGTTGTTTGAAATCATCGGACTTTACGCGCGTGACGCTCTCGCCGATCGCTCGGACGGCAAGCCACGCGTTATAGTCGATCGCCCGCACGCCACGCTTCGCAGCCTTGAAGAAACGGTTCTGAAACTGGGTCGCGCCCCATTGCTCGTGCGCTGGATGCCAGCTAGCCGGCGTTAGGCCAGACGTTCCGGCGACAGGGCGCGGCGACCAGGTACGATACGGCACGTAAGGTCCGAAAACCTCGTTCTCGTCGGCAACGACCAGCACATCATGATCGGCCGAACTCTGGGTGAAGACCGGCATTTGGGCCTGGATTTGCTCGTGCCCGCTATCGGTTCGCCGCGCGCCGCCCGCTTCCTTGTATTCCTTTTCCGCTACGATTTTCGCGCCGAAACGCTTGGCGGCGCGGCGGATCGCATCCGCGTTCAGAACATCGTCAGGATAAGCGCCGTAAATGAGGAACCACTTGGTCCATTTTTTCCAGACGAAATACTGAGCAAGCGCATCAGCCAACATGTCGCGGCTGGGCAGCGTATGAAGGACGTTAATGCGGCAATTCTCCTCGCGCAGCGCGGTATCGGTGGCGCTCACGTTGAACAGCAGCGCATCGTCGCCTTTCACGGCGTCCGATATCTGGAGCAGCGTCGGCGCTGGCGCATCGACGACAAGCATCCGATACCCTTCAGCCACGAGCGATTTGGCAGCGGCAACCGCATCTCCACCAACAGGAACCGTGATTTCCTTGAGCAAGAACTCCTGCTTCAGGAATTTTCCGCTGGTATTGTTGTCGTCGAGCCCAAGGCGCGCGCCTGCGATTCCGTCGTCCTCAAGAGGATTGTCCAGCCGGGAGAGCGGTAGCGCTTTTTTGTCGACCTCCTGCTTTATGTAGCCGATTAAGATCTTTGTGACTTCGGACGGATTGGTCTGGCTCCACGATGGCGATTGAACAGCTAACGATGACGCCAGGAAGGCAAAAACGAACAGGGAAACTCTGCGTCGCGTCACTCTCATTCATCCTCTGCATATTCGGAATTAGCGCCTATACCCTTGCTTAATGAGCCAGCATTGCCAAGTCAAGAAACTACAATCCGTGTAAAAGGATAAAAATTCTAAAATAATAAAAAAATAAGAACAGCTTATCGCTTTTTATCGCTCACCTAAACTTGATTATACTTGGCCTTTATTGGCACGTATAGTTATAGACCTGCTTTGGAAATGCTTGTTGTATCGTCATATCGCGCCGCCTAATATGTGGTGACGAAATGCTAACCAAGGATGGCGACCTATGAGTAAATTTTTGCGGTGCATCCCGATTAAGGGGCTGGCCGCATTCGCCATGATTGCGATATTCGGTTTTTCAACGTCCGACCTTTCAGCCGCGCCGCGCGCAGTCGTATTCAATTTTGAACTGATCGACGACAGCGTCGAAGGCCAGTCCGGGCAGCGCGAGGACGAGCAGAAGCGGCTCAGTCTACTGGGCGACTATCTGAGGGATACGCTAGCCAACAAAGGTCTGTACGAGATTGTCGATGTCGCGCCGGTGCTGGAAGCAGTATCGAAAGTGCGCGCTTTGCATAGCTGCAACGGATGCGTCGAGCAGATCGCCGCGCCGCTGAATGTCGAAGTTGCGTTCATCGGCTACGTTCAGAAGGTCTCAAATCTGATCCTGAACGTAAATGTAGAAATTCGCGATGCAAAAACCGGCCAACGCCTCAAGGTGATGAGCGCCGATGTGCGCGGCAACAATGACCAATCCTGGCTGAGAGGTTTGAAGTTTATAATTGAAAATCGCATAGTCGAACAAAAATAAGAAGTCGCCTCTCAGCGAGCGCTATATCGGAGGAAGTATGAAGTTTCGCCACATCCGCATGGCTGGCATGGCTTTGCTTACAAGCGCCGTGATGTCGATGTTCATTGCCGGTATCCCCTTCATCTCACCAGTTCATGCGACGGAAAAAATGCGCGCCGCTGTGCTCAAATCTGGCACCGTGAGCTGGCTGCTTGATGTCGTAAAGCATCATAAGCTTGATGAGAAAGAGAACTTCGAACTCAATCTCGTGACCTTGGCGGGGCCACAGGCGGCGCAGGTCGCGTTGCTTTCGGGCGATGCCGACACCACCGTGACCGACTGGTTCTGGGTGCT
>JBGSLP010000402.1:0-1688 GCA_041740655.1 Alphaproteobacteria bacterium | reverse complement strand
GGCCGCCGCCTTCAGGAGCGGCGCAAGGAACCCGAAGCCGAGCGTGGTCAGAAGCCCGCTGATCCGCGCCACGCGGGCGAGGCGGGCGTTGGAGTTGGCAGCGATGTCAGGGGCCAATGTCATGTTCTCGCCCTCAACCCTGCACGCCGGCGCCGGTGACGGTCTGGCCGCCCTTCAGCCCGATAGGGAATTGCTCGAGATAGGCGTTCGGCGCGCGGCCGTCGTATTCTATCCCGTCGATGAATTCCGCCGTCGGCGCGCGATAGCCGTCGGCGTTCCAAGGAAAATAAGTCGCGTCCGCCAGACCGTCCTCGACCAGCAGCCGCGCCGCCTCCAGATAGACGTCCGGCTTGTAGACCGAGCGCGCGATCTCGTCGAACCAGGCGTCGGGCTTGGCCTCGCCGATCTGGCCCCAACGCCGCATCTGCGTTAGGTACCAGACCGCATCCGAATAGAACGGATAGGTCGCGTCATAGCGGAAAAACACATTGAAATCGGGCACGTCGCGCACGTCGCCTTTTTCATACTCGAAGGTGCCGGTCATCGAGTTGGCGATCACCTCTGGGTCGGCGCCGACATACTCCGACCGCGCGAGAATCTCCACCGCCTCCGGCCGGTTGGCGTTGTCGTCTGCGTCAAGCCACATCGCCGCGCGGATCAGCGCTTTGGTCAGCGCCAGCATGGTGTTGGGGTTCGCGGCGACAAAGTCCGCCGTCAGGCCAAAGACTTTCTCGGGATTGTTCTTCCAGATCTGGCCGTCGGTGACCACCGGAACGCCGATCCCCTTGAACACCGCCTGCTGGTTCCACGGCTCGCCGACCGAATAGCCCGAAATCGTGCCTGCCTCCAGCGTCGCGGGCATCTGCGGCGGCGGCGTCACGGACAACAGCACGTCCGCATCCACCTGGCCGGTCGCGTCGTCGGCGGCATAGAAACCGGGCCTGAGCCCGCCGGCCGCCAGCCAATAGCGCAATTCATAGTTGTGGGTGGAGACCGGAAAAACCGTCGCCATGTTGAACGGCTTACCTTGCGCCGCAAAACTCTCGACCACGGGGGCCAGAGCTTCGGCCGTGATCGGGTGCACTGGCTTGCCGTCCGCCTGCGGCACATGCGCCTTCATCTCGGCCCAGACCTCGTTCGAGACGGTGATCGCGTTGCCGTTCAGGTCCATAGAGAACGGGGTGACGATATGCGCCGCCGTGCCGTAGCCGATGGTCGCGGCTAGCGGCCGTCCCGCCAGCATGTGGGCGCCGTCCAGGCGACCCTCGATCACCCCGTCGAGCAGGACTTTCCAGTTCGCTTGGGGCTCGAGGGTGACGTGCAGCCCCTCGTCCTCGAAATATCCAAGCTCGTAGGCGACTGCGAGCGGAGCCATGTCGGTCAGTTTGATGAAGCCCAAAGTCAGCTCGTCCTTTTCGAGGTCGAGCGCCTGCGCCCCGGAGGCGCCGATCAGGGTCAGGGCGGTGGTGAAGGTCAGGACGGTGCGCATGGGGTCGATCCTTTGCGATGGCCGCGAAAGCAAAAAAGCCGCCCGATCCAGCCTGCTTTGCGCAGCGGATCGGGCGGCTTTGCCCGGGTGCTCCATCCTCGGAGCGGAAATCTTCACGGCCCGCCATTGGACCAGCGACTCACCTACATCATTGGTGCGGTGCAAAATCAACTGCAAAGCGACTGAAATAGGGCGCCTG
>JBGSLP010000401.1:0-6134 GCA_041740655.1 Alphaproteobacteria bacterium | reverse complement strand
ATGCGTTGGAAAACGCGCGGACGGAAGGAGGCGCCGCTAATCTAGCGGACGACGGCATTCGTTTCTCGGAGTATGAGACCTTTAGCGTCAAACTCAAAACCACGACGACCCTCCAAACCACGCATGAGGATCGCCACCGCTACGGATTTTAGCCGTTCCCGCGCTTGCCCCGCGCATGAGATGGGTGACGTGACGCGGGCAGGTCTCCTGGCTCGCAGCTTCTAACGCCCGCTCCACCTTCCCAGCGTGATTTGCGCCAGTGGTATTCCGGATTGGGCTCGCCGCTTACAGTTGCGGGGACAGCTACGGCATAAGGCATATCAGCCTGCACCGTATTCCCTTTTCATCCTGGCCGTCCGGGAGGACGGTTCGGAACCTTCGTCGCCTCCATAGCGCGCATCGGGAGAGCTTGAAGTCAAGCAGCGCGCCTTCGACAAGATGGCAAAGGCGAGCCGGTGTGACTTTTTAGTCTTAGCGCGTGAGGTTGATGGTCGCCACTGGCACGTGACGGCCAAGCGCCGGGTCGAATTGCGTGATGGTCACGGTGTGCTTGTTTTCGCTGGTGAAATTCACAGCGAACCGGCCTTTGAAATTCGGGCCGTCAACTTCGAGGTTGAGATAGTTGCCGCCGATGCCGCCAGTGACGCTGCCGGTGTTGTTGGCGATCTGCTCAAGCCAACGCCCGCTGATGCTTCCGCCGGAGCACGTGATGTTGCTCGTCGCCGTGATGCGGTAGTCCGTACCCGCGCATGCAAGCTTCTGCTCGATGGTGTTGTTTGCGCTCGCATAGTTAATGCGGCACGAAATTGGCTCGCGACCGCCGCCGATTGGCGTAACCGAGCCGCCGCCTTTCCATGCGCCGTTCAGGCTTTTGATCAACTGACTGCCTTGCGGGCTGCAATTCGCGCTGGCTGAGAAAGCCCCGGAGACCAGAACAACGGCCGCGACAAGCGGCGTGACGCAGAATTTGGAAAAAAGGTGGTGCTTCATAGGGGGCCCTTGCTGACTTCTACCCAAGCTCGATTGCACAGTAAAACATCGTCGAATGCGACGAGGATCGTGTACCATACCTTCTGATTTGGAAACACCCTTACCGATCAGTTTTTTGTGCGCGTCGCGCCGAGATTAGGCACACAGGACCATCGAGGCGTAGTAAAGAGCTTTCGTCAGTTATTGTTAAGTTAAGCGGAGGGCTTGTATGAAACTGGTGCGTTTCGGGGAAGCGGGTGAAGAACGGCCCGGCATTATTGGCGCGAATGGCGAAGTTCGCGATCTTTCGTCCGTGATCGCCGATATTTCCGGCAACGCGCTGACCCAGGCCGGGCTGACGCTCCTGCGGTCCGTCCGTGTCGAGGATTTGCCAGTTGTCGAGAGCCAGCCGCGTCTTGGCCCGCCCGTCGGCGCCGTGCGCAAATTTATCGGAGTCGGTCTCAACTACTCGGATCATGCCGCCGAAATCGGCCAGCCATTGCCGCGCGAGCCTGTGCTGTTCACCAAAGCCGTCTCGTGCATTTGCGGCCCGAACGACGATGTCATCCTTCCTCCTGAGTCAGAAAAGCTGGACTGGGAGGTCGAGCTTGCCATCGTCATCGGCGACACCGCTCGCCGCGTCAGCGAAGGCGATGCGATGAACCACGTCGCGGGCTATTGCCTGTGCAACGATATTTCCGAGCGCGCCTATCAGATCGAGGGCACCGGCCAGTGGCTGAAGGGGAAAAGCTGCGACACCTTCGGGCCGCTCGGCCCTTGGTTCGTGACGGCCGATGAAATCCCCGATCCGCAGGCCCTGTCGATGTTCCTCGACGTTAATGGCAAGCGCATGCAAAGCGGCTCGACCGCGACAATGGTGTTCGGCGTGCGCACGCTCGTGAGCTTCATCAGCCGCTTTATGACGCTGGAGCCCGGCGACATCATCACGACTGGCACGCCCCCCGGCGTCGCCCTAGGCATGAAAGAGCCGGTCTATCTCAAAGCTGGCGACGAGATGCGCCTCGGAGTGCAGGGTCTTGGCGAGCAGCGCCAGATCGTGGTGATGGCCGCCGGTTAGGCGCTTTAAACCCACAGCTTATAAAAATGGTGCACCGGGCCGCTGCCATGCCCGACGCCAAGTTCGTCGGCATGGGCGAGGGCTTCGGTCAGATAGGTTTTCGCCAGCGAGACGGCCTCTGACAGCGTCGCGCCACGGGCGAGGAACGCAGCGATTGCGGACGACAGGGTGCAGCCCGTGCCATGGGTGTTGCGGGTCGGGATGCGCGTCGCCGCAAGCCGGAAGGTCGCCTCGCCGTTGCAGTATATGTCGACGGCTTCCGCGCCTGTTGCATGGCCGCCTTTGAGCAGCACGGCCTTCGAGCCAAAGGCGATCAGCAACTCCGCCTGCCGCGCCATCATCGCCTCATCGATGGCAACGGAAGCGCCCAGCAGTTTGGCCGCCTCCGGCAGATTAGGCGTCACAATCGTGGCAATGGGCAGCAGTTTGGCGAGCAAGGCCATTTCGGCGCCCTTTTCCAGCAGCGGCGCGCCCGTTGTGGAGACCATCACCGGATCGAGCACGATCGGCGCCTTGCACCACAGGCCAAGTCCCTTGGCGACGGCGTCGATCGCATCTTCGTTGCCGACCATGCCGATCTTGACGGCGCGGACCTTGAGGTCGCTGAACACCGCTTCCATCTGCGCCAGAATGAAATCGGGCGGAGAAGTATGGATGGCGCTGACGCCCCGCGTATTCTGCGCGGTCAACGCCGTGACAACGCTCGCGCCATAAACGCCGAGCGCTGAAAATGTCTTGAGGTCAGCCTGTATCCCCGCGCCGCCAGAGGAGTCCGAGCCTGCAATCGTGAGCGCGATAGGAAAAGACATGACGGAGATATAGCGGAGCGGCGGCGCTTTTCAAAGCCGACTTCGGTCTGCCAGTCCGGTTTGGAGTTCATCGCCGCAGCGCGATATAGTCAGCTTCGATTCGAGCCGTTCGAAAGATGTTATTCGTGGGAGAAGACGTTGTTGAAATCCATTAGCCAGCGCATTGCGGATGAACTGGGCGTCAAGGAAAGTCAGGTCGCCTCGGCTGTCGATCTCATTGATGGCGGATCGACGGTGCCGTTCATCGCGCGCTACCGCAAGGAAGCGACGGGCGGGCTCGATGACGCGCAACTGCGCACGCTTGACGAGCGCCTGAGTTATCTGCGCGAGTTGGAAGATCGCCGCCGCGCCATTCTCGACAGCGTGGCGGAGCAGGGCAAACTCGATGACGCGCTGAAAAGCCAGATCATGGCGGCGGATTCCAAGGCGCGGCTTGAGGACATTTACCTCCCCTACAAGCCCAAGCGCCGCACCAAGGCGCAGATCGCGCGCGAGGCGGGGCTGGAGCCGCTGGCCGATGCGCTGCTCGGCGACCCGACGAAGGCTCCGGAGACCGTCGCCGCCGCTTACATCAACACGGATAAAGGCGTCGCCGATGGCGCAGCGGCGTTGGAAGGCGCGCGCTCAATTCTCGTGGAGCGGTTCGCCGAGAATGCGGACCTGATCGGCGCCTTGCGTGAAGAGATGTGGAAGCGCGGGCGCCTCTCCGCCAAGGTGCGCGACGGCAAAACGCAGGACGGCGCCAAGTTCTCCGATTACTTCGATTTCGCCGAGAGCTTCTCCAAGCTGCCCTCGCATCGCATCCTTGCGATGTTCCGGGGCGAGAAGGAGGAGATGCTCGACCTCACCTTCGAACCGGACGAACCGCAAACTGCGCCGCAGGCCGGGCCGACCTTCTACGAGGGCCGCATCGCCCGGGCTTTCAACATCGCGGATCGCGGGCGCCCCGGCGACAAGTGGCTCGCCGACACCGTGCGCTGGGCTTGGCGTACTCGGATTCAGGGGCATCTCGCGCTCGACACCCGGATGAAGCTCTGGCAGGCGGCGGAGGAGGAGGCTGTGAAGGTTTTCGCCGCCAACCTGCGCGATCTGCTGCTCGCGGCTCCCGCTGGCACGCGCGCGACGATGGGCCTTGACCCCGGCTTTCGGACGGGCGTGAAGGTCGCCGTGGTGGATGCGACCGGCAAAGTCGCCGCGACCGGCGTCATTTATCCGCACGAGCCGCAGAAAAAATGGGATGAGGCGCTGGCAACGCTCGGCCGGATGTGCCGCGATCACAAGGTCGAGTTGATCGCCATAGGCAACGGCACGGCGAGCCGGGAGACGGACAAGCTCGCCGCCGAATTGATCAAGATCGCGCCGCAGCTCAAGCTTACCAAAATCGTTGTGTCGGAAGCGGGCGCGTCGGTTTATTCGGCGTCCGCCTATGCGAGCGAGGAACTGCCCGATCTCGACGTATCCATACGCGGCGCCGTCTCGATTGCGCGACGCCTGCAGGATCCGCTGGCCGAACTGGTGAAGATTGACCCGAAATCCATAGGCGTCGGGCAGTACCAGCATGATCTTGCGGAGCACAAACTGTCGAAGTCGCTGGATGCGGTGGTCGAGGATTGCGTGAACGGCGTCGGCGTCGATCTCAATACGGCGTCCGCGCCGCTGCTTGCCCGCGTCTCCGGCATCGGCGAGAGCCTTGCGAAAAACATCGTCGCGCACCGCGATGCGAACGGCCCGTTCAAGAAGCGGTCGGCGCTGAAGGAGGTGCCGCGTCTCGGCTCAAAGGCGTTCGAACAGGCGGCGGGTTTCCTGCGCATCCCGAACGGCGACGATCCGCTCGACCGTTCGTCGGTGCATCCCGAGGCATACCCCGTAGTGCGTCGCATCCGCGAAGCTGCTGGCGTCGATATCAAAACGTTGATCGGCAACGCGCCCATCCTGCGCGCCCTTTCGCCGAAGGCGTTCGTCGACGACAAATTCGGCCTGCCGACGGTCACCGATATTTTGAAAGAGCTGGAAAAGCCGGGTCGTGACCCTCGCCCTGCTTTCAAGACCGCGACCTTCCAGGATGGCGTGGAGAAGATCGGCGACCTCAAGCCCGGCATGGTGCTGGAGGGCGTCGTCACCAACGTCGCGGCGTTCGGCGCGTTCGTGGATGTCGGGGTGCATCAGGATGGTCTTGTGCATGTCTCCGCCCTGTCGAAAACCTTCGTGAAAGACCCGCGGGAGGTCGTGAAATCCGGCGATATCGTGCGTGTGAAGGTTCTGGAGGTGGACACGCAGCGCAAACGCATCGCGCTCACGCTGCGGCTCGACGACGAGGTTGGGGAAGCGCGCGGCGTAAGTTCGGGGCTGAAACCAGCAATGGCGCCGAAGAAAATGAACGCCGCCCCGAAATCGAGCGGCGCGGACTCTGGCGGCGCGCTGGCTGACGCGTTGAGGCGGGCGGGTCTAAAGGGGCAGTAGTTTCCTAGACGGCGCGATCTAGGCGCCGGGAACATTTCCAGCGCTTGACCGTTAAGCGATTGTTCCGGCGCGCGCCGTTCTGCGCGTCCTGTCAACTCAATTAAAGGATGCCCGCCATGAGAGGCTTTATTGTTGGCGCACTCGTTGTCGCCGTAGCTGTACTTGGATATTTCTACTATCAGGAAACCAAGAACGACATCGTTATCAGCCCGCCGAAAATCGAAACTCCCCAGTAATTAGTCACGCACAGCCTGTGAGGAGTTTATCATGGTCAATCCAACTGATTATTCGGAATCGACGTCTGAGCCAGCGCGGAATATGGATGCTATGTCGGCCTCCTCTCAGCGCAAGGCTGGGCGCGAAGTTCGCCTGATAAGCCACTCGAACCTGCTTTACTGGTGGCCCGTCTGGTTTTTTGGATACGTGTGCGCAGCTATTACTGCAATGACTGGCGTGCGCGCCACGGTTGATGGCGGAAAGAGCATTCTTGTCACCTCTGGTCCAGGTGTGGGAATAGTATTTTTGACGGTGCTTTTGCTCGTCATAATTTTCACCAACACAAAAATGCGGGGAATTTACTCTGTCGTTGCGGTGCTGACCGTAGCGTTTCTTAGCGTGCTGCTCGCATGGGTTGGACTTTGGGACGAAATCTTTGCACTCATTCCGGACCTGAACGTTCACATGAATGTTGGTTTTTACATCGTCTTCTCGACTGCTCTCTTTATCATCTGGGCGGTGAAATTCTTCATCTTTGATAGAATGACGGTTTATATCGTGCGTCCGGGCCAGATGACGGTCGAGCATTTGATCGGCGGCAG
>JBGSLP010000400.1:0-1643 GCA_041740655.1 Alphaproteobacteria bacterium | reverse complement strand
CCATTTCCAGCGCCGCGTCGGGAACCTTGATCTCCGCCAGCCGCTTGCGCGCCTCGACGATCCGGCGCCGCACGCTTTCCTCCTCGCCTTTCCATCCGGCTATAAATCCTGCGGGGTCACGCTCGAACGCATCGCGCCGCTTCACGACCTCGACGCGCGTCGCGATATCGGTCGGCGTTTTAACCTCGACGGATAGCCCGAAGCGGTCGAGCAATTGCGGGCGCAACTCGCCCTCCTCCGGGTTGCCGCTGCCGATCAGCACGAACCGCGCAGGGTGGCGGATGCTCAGGCCTTCCCGCTCCACAACGTTCTCACCCGACGCCGCGACGTCGAGCAGTAGGTCGACAATGTGATCCTCAAGTAAATTCACTTCGTCGATGTAAAGGAAACCGCGATGCGCGCGGGCGAGCAGACCCGGCTCGAACGCTTTTTCGCCCTTCGTCAGCGCGCGCTCCAGATCGAGCGCCCCCGTCACGCGATCCTCGGTTGCGCCAAGCGGCAGATCGACGACGGGCACCGGCATCTGCTCGGTCTCGACCGAGCCATCGGCAGGCGGCTCCAGATTATAGCGCGAGCCTTTGACGACGGTCATGAGTGGAAGCAGCGCGGCGAGCGCACGAATGGCCGTCGACTTACCCGTGCCCCTGTCGCCGAAAATCAGCACCCCGCCCACGGACGGGTCAACGGCGGCGATCAGAATCGCCAACTTCATCTCTTCCTGGCCAGCTATGGCGGCGAACGGAAAAACGAGGCGTGAGGTCAAAGGGTTAGTCTCTCCAAAAAATCGGGCGGCGCCTGCGAGGGCATTTCGTTGATACAAGCGCACCCGATTGCAGGCAAGGCCAAAGCGAGAGGCGACGGCTTGGCGACCGCGGCGTTTTCCAATAGCGTAGGCCGAAATCATCGCGGCGGACCGTAATCGCCGCCCACATTATGGAGGACGCCATGCCCTCATTCGACATCGTATCCAAAACCGAATTCGCTGACGTCGACAACGCACTGCAGAGCATCAAAAAGGAGATCGAGACACGCTACGACTTCAAGGGCGCCAAATGCAGCATCGAGCGCAAGGAAGCCCTGCTGACAATACTTGCGGATGACGATCTCAAACTCAAGCAGATGCACGAGCTGCTTCAGGGTCACCTCGCCCGCCGCAAGATCGAGCCGGGCGTGCTCGATTATGGCGATGTGCAGAAAGCCGCAGGCCAGTCCGTGCGCCAGGTGGTGACGGTCAAGAACGGCATCGACAAGGAACTGGCGAAAACCATCGTAAAGGGCGTGAAGGACAGCAAGCTTAAGGTGCAGATTTCGATCCAAGGAGAGGAATTGCGCGTCACGGGCAAAAACCGCGACGACCTTCAGGCCGCTATCCAGCATGTGAAAACGATGAAAATCGAGCAACCGCTGCAATACGTGAATTTCCGCGATTGATCCGGCGCATCGGTTGCGGTACCGGATTCTGGGCTGGCTATATTTTGAGTCGTGAAACCGGAGGCGAACGTGCGGCTCCTTACTGCAGGTCTGGTGACGGCGATAACGCTCGCGCTTGGCGGCTGCGGCTCGTCTCTCGGCGGGCTGTCGCTGATCAATGACGACCAGCAAGCGCGGCAAACCGTTGCAGCCATCGCGCCACCGCCGCCGCC
>JBGSLP010000399.1:0-7369 GCA_041740655.1 Alphaproteobacteria bacterium | reverse complement strand
ATGCGCCAAGAAGCGAGGCGCCGCGCAAGCCATGGCGTCCGGAAACGAACAGCATCACTCCGGACCCGCAATCCGACCGCAAACCGCAAGCTGGCGCAGCCAAACGGCCGTTCACAGCAAAACCGGGCGAGAAACGCGATGGCGCAAGGCCGGATCGTGGCGCACGCGGCGACCGCGATATTGCGGGTGTAGGATTTCTGCGTCCGGGCGGCGGCAAGCCGCGCCCGCAGGGCCAGAAGCCGGGCCGTCCGCCACAGGCGAAAAACAGCCAGCGCGCAGGCGCTCGCTAACTTTCAAGTCATGATATAGGCTCCGCTCGAAACTCGCAGCGGGGCCTTTTTCATGAGCGTCGTGATTGGCTGGGATATTGGCGGCGCGCATGTCAAATGCGCACGGGTTGTCGATGGCCGCATCCGGGATGTCCGGCAGGCGCCTTGTCAACTATGGCTTGGTGCTGAAAATCTGGCCGAAGCCTTTGACACCCTCAGCCCCGTTTTCGCCAATGCAAACCTGCACGCCGTAACGATGACCGGCGAACTGGCCGAGGTATTCGCCACCCGCGCGGAAGGCGTCGCGGCGATTGCAAGGGCGATGGCGTCTCTTGGCGGAGCAACGCCGGTCGCGATCTACGCGGGCCGGGCAGGCTTTCTATCCCCCTCCGACGCCGCCAGAGCGAGCGATGACGTCGCCTCTGCGAACTGGCATGCGTCCGCCGCCCTTGCCGCGACGCGCCACGCCGAGGCCGTGCTAATAGACATCGGCAGCACCACCACCGACATCATCCCCATTCGCAACGGCGTCGCGTCACGCGGCTATACGGACGCCGAGCGCCTGACGACGGGCGAACTTGTTTACACCGGCGTCGTGCGCACCTCGGTGATGGCCATCGCGGCGGAGGCGCCGTTTGCGGGCGCCCGCCAGCGCCTAATGGCTGAGAATTTCTCAACGATGACGGATATTTATCGCCTGACCGGCGAATTGCGGGCGGATGAGGACCAGTATCCGGCCTCCGACGGACGGGGCAAAAGTCTGGCCGAATGCCGCGCGCGCCTTGCCCGGATGCTTGGCCGCGATGCAGCGTCCTCCGTGGATGAGGCTTGGGATGACCTCGCCCGCTATCTTCGCGAGCGCCAGATCGGCATGATCCACGGCGCAGTCGCGCAGGCTTTATCCGGCATACGGCTGGGCGCGCAGGCGCCTGTGATTGGCGCGGGGGCGGGCGATTTTCTCGCCGAGGAGATTGCCGGAAGGCTGCGGCGGCCCTACGTCAGCTTTGGCTCGCTTCTGGGCGGCGAGGCCACGCGCGCCGCTGTCCTGTGCGCGCCCGCCGCTGCTGTTGCGATTCTGGGGGCATCCTGGCTGGCGGCAAATGACTGACATCGACACTCAATTTCGGGAAATGGCGGACAGGGCGTTTCAATCGCTGCCGCAGCAGTTTCGCGAGGCGGCGAGCGAGGTCGTCATCCGCATCGCCGACTGGCCGGAAGGCGAGACCTTGCAGCATTTCGGCATTCGCAGCGCCTTCGGCCTCCTAGGGCTTTATCACGGCGTCGCCCTGCCGTTCAAAACCACGCTCGATTCGCCGCAGAATGCCGACATGGTGACGCTCTACCGGATACCCATCATCGCCTATGCGCGCGAGACGGGCGAGGCGCTTGAGGATGTCGTGCGGCACGTGCTCATCCACGAGCTTGGGCATCATTTCGGTTTCTCGGACGCGGATATGGCCGTCATCGAGGCGGCGGATGCGTGAGCGGCTGCAGGCCGTCGCCCTGTTCTGCGGACTCGCCGTTGCGGGCCTCGCCGCCGCCTGGTGGCTGCGCTACACGAACTCGCCGCCGACGCCGCCTGAATACATGGCGCGCATGGGCGAGGGCGCGAAAATCATCGGCGCAGGCGCGTTTACGGTCGAGGGGCGAACATTCGTCTGCGGACGCCGTCCAACGTTGCTGGCGCCGAAGTTTGAGGATTACGCAGCCGCCTTTCCCGGCTACCTCATTGTCAACCCGGATCGCTTCGCCAAACTGACGCCGATCCTGCAGCTTTACGCTTACACGCACGAATGCGGTCATCAGTTCGTCGGGCGCGATGAGGAAGCGGCGGACTGCTACGCCATCGACACAGGGCTGGCGGACGGGTGGCTAGACGCTGCGGGGCTGGAGGAAATCTGCGCGTTCATCAGCCGCTCGCCGGGCGATCAGTATCATCCGCCGGGCGTGCGCCGCTGCGCCGTCATGCG
The DNA here is from genome assembly GCA_041740655.1 of Alphaproteobacteria bacterium. Lineage (GTDB taxonomy): Bacteria > Pseudomonadota > Alphaproteobacteria > Rhizobiales > Rhodomicrobiaceae > JAWXCE01. The sequence goes on along the minus strand of JBGSLP010000399.1, from coordinate 5,130 downwards.
AACCTGCTTCAAGCGCGCGCGGGCCGGACGGGAGCAGCCAACTCCATGATGGAAACCGCTCTGACGGCGTTCGCCACTTTTTTCGCGACCATTGGCCCCATCGAGGCGGCGGTCGTGTTCGCGGCGCTCACGCCCGATTATTCGAAGGCCGAACGGCGGGCCATATCATACAAAGCCAGCGCAATCGCCGCGCTGATACTACTCTTTTTCGCTATTTTCGGGCGCACTATTCTTACGCAACTGGGTGTGACGTTCCCCGCGTTGCAGGCGGCTGGCGGCGTCATCCTGCTGATGATTGCGCTTGACATGATTTTCGCCAGGCCCTCCGGCGCGCTCTCCATGACTGGCGCCGAAAGCGTCGAGACCGGGAATAAAACTGTGCAAGCCGCTCACCGCGACGACATCACCGTGTTCCCGCTCGCGACGCCCATTCTGGCGGGACCGGGCGCCATGGCCTCGGCGATGCTGCTGATGGCGCGCGCTGATGGCGATCTCGTGCTGGAGGCGGCGGTCCTTGGCGCGCTGGTCGCGGTCATGGCGCTGACGCTGGCGTTGTTGTTGGCCGCGCAGGAGTTGCAGGTCTGGATCGGCGTGACGGCGCAGAAAGTGATAATGCGCGTGTTCGGCATCCTGCTGGCGGCCATTGCCATGCAATCGCTGTTCGACGGCATTGCGGCGAGCGGAATTTTCGCTAGAACATCATGATTGGCCATAAGGAAGAGGATATGAAAAAGTTCGATAAGCTGACCGCCGTCGCCGCGCCGTTTCCGTTGATGAATGTCGACACCGACATGATCATTCCGAAGCAGTTCCTGAAGACGATCAAGCGCACCGGTCTAGGCAAAAGCCTGTTTTTCGAGATGCGCTATAACGAGAAGGGCGAGGAAAACCCGGATTTCGTCCTAAACAAACCGGCATACCGGCAGGCGCAAATTCTGGTGACCGGCGATAATTTCGGTTGCGGGTCATCGCGCGAACATGCGCCGTGGGCCATCGCCGACTTCGGCATCACTTGCGTGATCGCGCCCTCGTTCGCCGACATTTTCTATAACAACTGCTTCAAGAACGGCATCCTGCCCGTCGCGCTTCCGCAGTCCGAGGTGGACAAGTTGATGGACGACGCCGAGCGCGGGGCCAACGCCACCGTGTCCATTGACCTTGAGGCGCAGGAAATTCGCGGCCCCGACGGCGGCGTGATCAAGTTCGAGATCGACCCGTTTCGCAAAAAGTGCCTCATTGAAGGCTTGGACGACATCGGCCTGACGCTGCAGAAGCAGGACAAGATCGACAGCTACGAGGCGATGAACGCATCAGCGAGGCCATGGGCATGACGCGAAAGCTCATTTCGACAGGTTCCGCCTTCGAGGCAAAAGCGGCGTATTCCCGCGCCGTGGTGGATGGCGGCTTCGTATTCGTCTCCGGCACCACGGGCTATGACTATGCGACCATGCAGATGCCCGAAGATGCGGGCGCGCAGACCGAGAACATCTTCAACACGCTGGAAAGCGTGCTCGAAAAGGCGGGAGCGAGCCTCGCCGATGTGGTGAAAGCGACCTACATCATCACAGACGCGGCTTATGCGGACGCGCTTTTCGAGGTCACCGGCCGCCGCTTGAAGGATATTCGCCCAACCAACACGCTGTTCATCGCCGGCCTGTTGCGGCCGGAAATGAAGGTCGAGATCGACGTGATCGCAAAGCTACCGACATCAGCGTGACGTCCAGACAATCGGTGCGATACGGCAACAATGTTCGCGGCGCCGAGGATATGCACACCTTGCGTCCGGCAAGGGGTTGCGAGCCGTTGAATGCGACGATAGCTAAACAATAACGCGCAAGAAGCGCAGCATAACCTATGGGCGGAACCCAATGACCACATACAACGTGCTTCTGCTGGCGGGCGACGGCATAGGGCCAGAGGTGATGGCCGAGGTGAAACGCGTCATCGCGTGGCTCAACGCCAAGGGGCCGGCGACATTCAACACCGATGAAGACCTCGTCGGGGGGGCTGCCTATGACGCCTATGGCGAAGCGATCTCGGACGCAGCCATGGCGAAAGCCTTCGGCTCGGACGCCGTCATTCTGGGCGCGGTCGGCGGCTCGCAATGGGATGGAGTGCCGTACGACAAACGCCCGGAAGCCGGTCTGCTGCGTTTGCGCAAGGATCTCGGGCTTTTCGCCAACCTGCGCCCGGCAATCTGCTATCCGCCGCTCGCCGATGCGTCTAGCCTCAAGCGCGAAATCGTCGAGGGCCTCGACATCATGATCGTGCGCGAGTTGACGGGCGGCGTCTATTTCGGCGAGCCAAAAGAACTGGTAACGCTGGAGTCCGGCGAAAAGCGGGCCGTGGATACGCAAATTTACGCCGAGCACGAAATCGAGCGCATCGCGCGTTCGGCGTTCGATTTAGCCAAAAAGCGCGGTGGCAGGCTGGCGTCCGCCGAGAAAAGCAATGTCATGAAAACCGGCGTGCTCTGGCGGCAGACGGTCAGCCGCATCGGGCGCGACGAATATCCGGAGATCGAGGTGAGCCACGTGCTGGCGGACAACTGCGCCATGCAGCTCGTGCGCAATCCGAAGCAATTCGACGTGCTCGTCACCGATAACCTCTTCGGTGACGTGCTCTCTGACATCGCCTCCATGCTCACCGGGTCGCTCGGCATGCTACCGTCGGCGTCGCTGGGCGCGCCCGATGCCAGCGGTCGCACACCGGCCATGTACGAGCCGGTGCATGGCAGCGCGCCAGACATCGCGGGGCAGGGCGTCGCCAACCCGATCGCGACCATCGCCAGCTTCGGCATGGCCCTGCGCTATACGTTCAACATGCCCGCCGAGGCCGATCTGCTCGACGGCGCCATCGCGGCGGCCCTCGCCAAAGGCATGCGGACGGCCGACATCATGCAGCCGGGCATGACGCAGGTTTCCACCGCGCAAATGGGCGAAGCCATCATCGCCGAGCTGGACGCTTCCTGATCTATTATTACAAGTGATGGCCTCGTTAACTCATGAACATCAAAGCTATTACCGCATGGGCTCAGAGAGCGATCTTGAACAGTGCAAACTGCACGAATGAAACGCTGGCGAAGTCAATCTTAATACTGCCATTTTTTGAGCATTTGGGCTACGATCCAAATGATCCTAGGGTTGTCATTCAGGAGCATAGAGTAGATCTTAATAAAAAATACCCGGACCGGGCAGATATTGTCTTTTATGTGTCAGGAAAACCAGCAATTATTGTTGAGTGCAAGTCACCCGGAAAAAATCTTAATCGCTACTTCACGCAGTTATCGAGATACTATGATGTTTATGATGACGCCACTTTAGGCGTGCTAACGGATGGTGTGATATTTAACTTTTTTAACGAAACTGACCCGAGCGGCTCTTTGGGGCCTATTCCTTTTTTCACGATAAATTTGGATAAAATAGCTTCAAGAGGTTTGACTTCGGAAGAAATTGAATTTCTTTCGAAAATCGGTCGCGAAGGCTTCGATAAAAAATGGATTGCTCAATTCGCGAATACAGAAGTGCTCCGCATAAAGCTCACGAACTGGCTTTCAACGCAGTTGCAAAACCCCTCCCCCCAGTTTTGCCGGTATGTGTTAGGACATCTCGATATAAAAAATGTGTCTGAGAAAAAACTCGAGACTTACTCAAAAATACTAAGAGACGCCTTCGCACACGGTCTGGCTGACAAGATTTATGAGAAAATTCAGGATAAGCGAGCAAGGGCTTCAACTTCTAGAAACGGGCTGTCACAAATTGAACCAGCCAAGCCAAAAATTATAACTACCGATAGAGAGCTTGAAATTTTTTCTTATTGTAAACAGAGGCTTATGTCTCTGCTTCAGTCCAATCGACTGCAACAAAACGAGATTTCAAAGATTGACTACGAGGATAAAATTCAGAAGTTTTCTGTTTTCTATTCGAGGAAGCGCAAGGGAAAAATGTTTGATTACGCTGAGGAAAACGGACGGGAGAAATTCGTTTTTTACATCAACGGTCAAGAACAAATCGTGTTTGACACGCCTAACATAGACAAACCGTTGTTGGCGGTTTTCCGTCAAAAACTATTGGAATCGCAAAGCTGGTAAAGCTGATAGTGGGGGGCGATGTCTGATCATTTCAGCGTCATCGGGTTCAAGGCCGGGTCGGCGGAGGAACTGGCGGGGTTGCTCGCGACGCTGCCCGAGGCTGGCGCGGACCCGCGATCCTGCGCGCCGGGCTATTATTATCGCTGGCAGTCGGACGCCGGGCCCGAGCTGTGGATACACATGCAGCGGGAGGCCGCTGCCGCTTCATCCGAGGATAGCGAAGAGCGGCTGAGCATCGTCGGCGTGACCCCATTTTTCTCCGGCGAGGGCCGCGTGCCCGTGCGCGTCATGACGCTTCGCCAGCGCCCGACCGACAACGCCTTCGAGGGTGCGGCCTTCGCCGAGATCGAGCCTGGGCCGCAACCGCACCAGTGTGCAACCGTCGCCCTGTTTGATCTGGTGGACTACGCCTGCGCGTCGGAGCGCGAGACGCCGTTCATTGCGGCCGCGCAGATCACCGCCTTTCCGCACGACATCGCCGTTTTCGTGGATGAGGCCGCATTCAACGCCTCGCAGCAAGGGCAGGAGGTGAAGTTCGCACCGAAATCATTTTTCGCCAGCGGCCTTTTCACGCCCCTCGGCGACGAGCCTTCCGGCGCCGCGATCTATCACGATCCGGACGGCGCCGAGTTCCGCGCACCTGCTCGGGCGTATCTGACGGGCGTCATCCAGAAATCCGAGATGCGCAGAAACCCGGTGACGGGCCAAAGCTTCCGCTGGGCGCTCGTCAGCACCCTCGGCGGCTCAATGGACATCGTGACCACCGAGGGCCAGTTTCGGGCCGACCTGCGCCCGGGCATGATCATCCAGGGCGAATTCTGGTTGTGCGGGCGCCTGCTCGACGAGGCCGTGCAACTCGGTCTGCCAGGTTTGACGTGACAGACCACGGGGTGAGCGAGGCGCCAACGTCGGTTCCAACGCCGCCGCCCGGGCCGTCATTCGCCGACATTATCGAGCGCACCGCATTTGCGCTCATCATCGGAGCCGGGGGCGGCGCGCTCTTTCACATCGCAGGCCTGCCGGCCGCATGGCTGACGGGC
>JBGSLP010000398.1:0-1843 GCA_041740655.1 Alphaproteobacteria bacterium | reverse complement strand
CAAATCGCTTTGCAAAGTCGACCATTTCTGGCAAAACTGCGTTGTGTATACTGGATCAACGCAGGGTTTAACTATGCGAGCAATTTGCCGGATTTTTGGCGTAGCGTTCATGATCGGTTTCGGGGCTGTCCCCGCGCTTGCGATAGAACCCGGCGCGCCCGACGCGCTCATAACCCGCCTCGATGCAGTCCGCATTTCCATACTCGACACCCTCGACGGCAAAGGCAAGCAGACCGCGTCACTCTCAAAAGAGGAAAACGCCCAGCTTGTTGAGCATTACTCGCAGCCAGAGTCGCTGCTGTGGGTGAATGAGTCCGGACTGACGCCGCGTGTCACCAAGACGAGCGAGGCTTTCGCGGGCGCCGCCGAATGGGGAATGGACCCTCAGGCTTACGTGGCACCTAGTTCCTCAGGATTTGACGCTGACGCCGAGGATGCCGCCAAATGGCTGGCCGACGCGGAACTGCAGATGACGCTTGCCGCCTATGCCTACGCAAAGCACGCACAGGGCGGGCGCGTCACGCCAACGACGCTTGGCGAGGCGATGGACATGCATCCCGAATATCCGTCCGTCAAAGCGGTGATGGAAACGGTTGCAGGCGGCGATCTGGAAGACTTTCACCCCACTCATGCGCAGTTTCTGACTCTGAAGGAAAAACTTGCCGAGGTTCGGCAGGCGGGCGCGGCTGTCAAAAAGTTCGACGAAATTCCAGCAGGGCCGAATTTGAAACCGGGCGCCGAGCACCCGCAGATCGCTCTCGTGCGCCAGCGCTTTGAGGGCGTTGCGCCGCTCGATCCGGATCGCCCGAATGTTTACGACAGCGACCTTGTCCGCGCGATTCAGGATTATCAAAAACAGAATGGCCTTTCCGCTGAAGGTATCATCGGAGCGATGACGCGGAATGCCCTGAATGGCGGCTCCGGCCGGGGCGCCGACGCCAAGCAGCTGCTCGTCAATATGGAGAGATGGCGCTGGATGAAGCGCGACCTCGGCCGCATGCATGTGCGCGTCAACATCCCGGAGTTTATGTTCCGGATCGTCAAGAACGACGCGGTCATTCATGAGGAGCGGATTGTCGTCGGCAAGATCGAGCACATGACGCCAAGCTTTTCAGATGAGATGGAGACGATCGTCCTCAACCCGTCTTGGCACGTGCCCGAGTCGATCAAGGCGAACGAAATCCTGCCGATCCTGCGTCGCAACCCGGCTTATCTGGAGCGGCAAGGTCTTGAGGTCTATTACGCCGGGAAACGCCGTCCGCTCGACCCCTATGAAACGGACTGGGATTATATCAATCCTGCGAAAATTTCGATCCGCCAGCCGCCGGGCGATGACAATGCTCTCGGACAGGTGAAGTTCCTATTTCCGAACAAGCATGCGGTTTACATGCACGACACGCCGACGAAGCACCTGTTCAACCAAACGTCGCGGGCGTTCAGCCACGGCTGCGTGCGGGTACGCGATCCGCTCAGATATGCCGAGATCATGCTGGGCGAGCAGGGGTGGACGCAGGCTCGCATCCAGCGCGAACTTGCGACGGGCAGAGAGATCGAAGTCAAGCTTGAGCAAAAGACGCCGGTTCACATCGCCTATATCACGGCGTGGGTTGACGATAGCGGCGAGGTGAAAACCTTCCGCGATATCTATGGCCACGACAAGGTGCTGGCGGGAGAACTGGGCCTGGGCCCAAAGGTGGCGGTAGTGAAGCGTCGCCCCGTGCGCCAGGAGTATGCGGAGCCGCCTCCACGGAGGCGCCCAGCCAACACCGGTTTCTTCTGGTTTGACTAAATATTCACACAATAAAAAGCCGTCAGGAAGCCTTTTCTGACGGTCTTTTTACAC
>JBGSLP010000397.1:0-4345 GCA_041740655.1 Alphaproteobacteria bacterium | reverse complement strand
CGATCGACCGGATCAAAGCTCTGCTCGACGATATAGAGTTAAATGGCAGCGAGCCTGAAGGCGATGATCGCGACCTGACCGAGCCGCTGGATGCTCAAGCGGCCAAAGTCCGGCAACCTGCTGCCATCACGACCGCCATTTCGCCGCCCCCCTCAGCCGAAGCGCCAGCCGCCCAACTCGCGACTGATAAACTCTCAACCGGCGACTCTGCGCGCGGCCCCAAGGCTGCCTCAGCGGCGAAAGGGCCGGAAACGATCCGGGTCGCGGTCGACACCATCGAGCGCATCATGCAACTCGTGTCTGAACTTGTCCTCACCCGCAATCAACTGCTCGAACTCACCCGGCACCGCGAGGACGACATGGTGAAATCGCCCCTCCAGCGCCTTTCCAGCCTCACCACGGACCTGCAGGATGCAGTTATGCGCGCGCGGATGCAGCCGGTCAGCCGACTGTTCTCGAATTTGCCTAGACTTGTGCGCGAACTCTCCGGGGAACTTGGCAAAAAGATCGATCTGGTTACCGAGGGCGACGACACCGAACTCGACCGCCAGCTCATCGAGGTCCTGCGCGATCCGCTCACGCATCTCATTCGCAACAGCGCGGACCATGGAATTGAGCCGCCGGAGGCGCGCCTCGCAGCAGGCAAGCCGGAGTTTGGCGAAATCCGCGTTGCGGCGTCGCACGAGGCCGGGCAGATCACCATCGCCATTTCCGATGACGGCAAGGGGCTCGATATCGAGCGGATCAAACAGAAAGTCCTTAGCCAGAACTTGGCCACCGACGCCGAACTGGCGCGCCTCACGGAGGATGAAATCTGCCGGTTCATATTCGAGCCCGGGTTCTCGACGGCGAGCGTCGTCACCAACGTCTCCGGTCGCGGCGTCGGCATGGATGTCGTGCGCTCGAACATCGAACTGATCGGTGGCTCCGTGTCCGTATCCTCGAAACCCGGGCGCGGTTGCGTTTTCCTGCTGAAAATTCCGCTTACGCTCGCCATTGCGCCGGCGCTGATCATCCTTATTGCCGGGCAGCGGTTTGCGCTCCCGCAGCACGCGGTGGTCGAGGCTGTCGCGATCGGCTCCGGCTCCGATGTGGTCGAGGAGGTGCAGAACTCCCTCGTGCTCAAGTTGCGCGACGAGGTGATACCGGTCGTCGATCTGCAATCTGTCCTCAAGCTAGACGCCGCGCAAATTGACCAGCCGGACAGGCTGGCGGTGATCATGCGTGTTGGCGGCGGCGCGTTCGGGATCATCGTGGACGCCGTCATCGACATTCAGGAAATCGTCGTGAAACCTCTCAGCGCATCCCTCTCGCACCTTAAAGCCTTTTGCGGGCATACAATTCTCGGCGATGGCTCGGTCGTTCTTATTCTCGATCCGGCTGGGCTTGGCGTTGGGCTGGGAATCGAAAAACAGGCTGATAGAAAACGCGAAAGCGCAAAAGAAGCTGCTTCGAACGCCGCCACCCGGCTGCTTTTGTTCAAGGCTGGCCCCGGCGCATTGAAAGCGCTGCCCGTATCGCTTGTTGGACGCATCGAGATGATCGAGCCGGGCAAGGTGCACGAAACCCATGGCGGATGGGTGACCGTGCATCAAAAACGCCTGATGCCGCTGACCCCCATGCATCCCGATATTCGGCCCGGGGAGAGGGCGTTTCCGGCCCTCGTCATCACCGAGCGCGATCGATCGGTCGTCCTCCTGGTCGAGCAGATCGTCGATATCGTCGAGGAGGAATTGACGATCCAGCTCCGCAACGGCGGCGGGGCCATTGTCGGCACGGCGGAAATCCGCGGCGAACCGGTCGAGTTCGTGGACATATCGCATTATCTCAACTCGGATTTTTATGCGGACCGGGGCCAGGTCGATGACAGCTCACGGCGCGTGATGCTGGTTGGCGTCGACGGGTTTGCGGGGGATATGCTTTTGCCGCTGCTGCGGGCCGCGCGCTATGACGTCAGCATCGTCAAATCGTGGCCGGAGGCGGAGCAACTCATTGCGCAAGGAAGTCCGTTCAACGCCGTGCTGTTCGACATGGACAGCAGCCCCGTCGATGCGAAATCCAAGCTTGCGCAATCGGGCGGCGTGGACGCGCCGCTCATCGGCCTTGCCGGGTCTGGCGGGCGCAGAGCCGGTGCGTTTGACGGCGCTTTGATCGTCAACAAATTTGAAACGCAGGCGGTTCTGAATGCGCTGACCTCGCTTGTCGAGAGCGACGCGCTGAGCAAAATCCGCGCCTTTGCACCGGAGATGGCGGCATGAACCCGACTACTGAGACGGCGATGCCGACGCGGGGCGCGGTCGCTGGCGACGAAAGCTATTTCACGGTCTTTGTCGGTGGGGAAATCTTCGGCCTGCCGGTCGCTCGGACCCAGACCGTGTTTCGCATCGCATCGGTGACGCCTGTCCCTTTCGCGCATCCAGACATCGCCGGGCTGGTGAACCTGCGCGGGCGGATCGTGACAGCGGTCAGTTTGCGGCTGCGGCTCAAGATGCCTGCGGACGCCAGCGCAAGCCAAAGCCTCGCCATAGGCATCGAGCATCGCTCGGAAAATTTTGCGCTGATCGTCGATCAGGTCGGCGATGTGCTGGTGGTGACGAAATCCATGGAAATTCCGGTCCCCCCGCATTTCGACCCGGAGCGCTCTCGTTTGACCACCACGCTTTATCGGATTGGAAAACTGCTCATTCCGGCCCTCAACATCGAAGCCATTTTCGATTTCGAGAAAAGCTGATGGCGTCGGCGGAACGGGTCGGATGCGGACTGAATGCGGTGGAAAGCCAGTGAACCAGATGCCCAATTCCGTTTCGCCGCCGAGGCCGTCCATGCAGGCGCAATCGTTCGATGCACTGAGCGCGCTGCTGAAGCAGACCTCCGGCCTGATCGTCACGGCAGACAAGCTTTATCTCGTTGAAGATCGGCTCATGCCCATCGTGCGCCGCGAGAAGCTGTCGTGCCTCAACGCCCTCGTAAGCGTGCTGGAGCGGCGCAGCAGGCCCGCGCTCCTTCAGGAGGTCGCGCAGGCGATGACCGTCAACGAAACCTACTTCTTCCGCGACAAGACGCCGTTCGATCAACTGCGCGACATCGTGCTCCCAGCGCTGATCGAGGCGCGCACGACGAGCAAAGCGCTGAGGATCTGGTCCGCCGCCTGCTCCGCCGGGCAGGAGCCGTATTCGGTGGCCATGCTGCTGGAAGACTTTCACAATCGATTGGCGGGCTGGCGGGTCGAGATTATCGGTACGGATTTGTCGGAAGCGATCCTCGCCAAAGCGAGGGGGGGCGTTTACTCGCAATTCGAGGTTCAGCGAGGGCTGTCGGCGCCGCAGCTTTTGCGGCATTTCAACAAGCTTGGCGATGCGTGGCAGATAAAGGAGAACATTCGGGCGCGGGTAAGTTTTCGGCAGCTAAACCTGCTGGACAGCTATGCACACATGGGTGCGTTCGACATTATCCTGTGCCGTAACGTCCTGATCTATTTCGACGTTGTCCGCAAAGCTGATGTGCTGTCACGGCTCTCGCGGGCGATGACTGACGACGGTTTTCTGTTGCTGGGCGCGTCGGAAAACGCTGTTGGCGTGACGGACCGGCTGACGGCTCACCCGGAAAGCCGGTCGCTGTTTATCCGCCGCGATGCACCAGACGGCGCGAGGTAACCCCCCGATCGACGCGCTGTTCACGCCACGCCGAAAACCTTATCGATCTTTTCTTTCAGCGTTTTTTCGTTGAAAGGTTTGATGAGGTAATCGCTCACGCCCGCATTCCGCGCCGCGACCACGTTGTCCGCCTTTGACTCCGCCGTCACCATGATGAACGGCGTGCTCGCCGACGCCTGATCGGCGCGCACTTTCTGCAGTAGCTGAAAACCGGTCATCGGCTCCATATTCCAGTCCGAAATGATCAGCCCGTAGGGCCGCGCCCGGATTTTCTCCAGCGCCGCCTCGCCGTTGGATGCCTCATCCACGTTTTCGAAGCCGATCTGCTTGAGGAGCTTTCGGATTATGCGCACCATGGTGTTGTAGTCGTCGACGACAAGAATCGCGAGATTGGGATCAATGGCCATAGGCTGCTCCAGAGTGGGTCAGAGGTTTCAAAGGGAGCGCGAGGTTTCTAGCAGCCTGATTAGGACACTCGCCTCTGCGCTAAAGTCGTTCAGGCTTTTCTCGACGGCCACATAGTTCGGCGTCGCCTTCGTCCAATCGTGCATTTGCACCGCCTTGATCATGTCGAGGGCGGACTTCGCCGCCGATTGGCGATGGGTGACGAGTTTCTCCACGGCTCGGCGGATTTCGGGGTCCCGAGATTGCCCCGTCGTTGCGACGATGGCTGCAAGATCGAGTTCTGGCGG
>JBGSLP010000396.1:0-6535 GCA_041740655.1 Alphaproteobacteria bacterium | reverse complement strand
GCTGGCGGATATAGCGGCGGATATCGCCGCTGCGCGCTGCAGGACGCGAGTTGGCGGCATCGTCACCGAGGCGTCCGCCACGCATTACCGCATTTCGGGGCTTTCGCCGTTTTTGCGCATTGGCGACTGGGTGCGTTTCGAGTCTCCTGATGACGGCGACCAGCTTGGCGAGGCGATCCGGGTCGATGCCGCCACGGCGATCGTCAAGGCGTTCAACTTCCACGTTTCTACCGGCGTTGGCGCCCGTGTGTGGCGGGTAGGGCCATTCGCAATCAGACCGCATGAAAGCTGGAAAGGGCGGGTAATCAACGCGGTTGCCGCCCCGATTGACGCGGCCGGGACGCTGGTCCAGGGCGAGCGTGACTTTGTGGCGGATCGCGATCCACCGCCCCCGCTGGCTCGCGCGCGCATAAAATCTCCGATCAGAACGGGCGTGACGGCGATCGACTTGTTCACCCCGCTGTGCGCTGGCCAGCGCATCGGCGTTTTTGCCGGATCGGGCGTTGGCAAATCCACCCTGCTCGCCATGCTGGCGCGGTCGGGCGGCTTCGATAGCACGGTCATCGCTCTCGTGGGCGAACGGGGACGCGAAGTTCGCGAGTTTCTCGAGGATACGCTGGGCGAGCCTGCTCGCCGCTCCGTGGTGGTCGTCGCGACCAGCGATGAAAGCGCGATGATGCGGCGCCTCGCTCTCAAGACAGCGATGGGCGTCGCCGAATATTTCCGCGATGAGGGCGAAAAGGTGCTGTTCATCGCGGACTCCGTTACCCGATTTGCCCATGCTGCGCGCGAGGTCGCTCTGGCGGCTGGCGAACCACCGGTTGCGCGCGGTTATCCTCCCTCCGTTTTCACCGACCTTCCCCGGATACTTGAGCGTGCGGGGCCGGGCCTCGAAAATGGCGGCTCCATCACCGGCGTCTTCTCCGTTCTTGTCGATGGCGACGACCACAACGACCCCATCGCCGACGCGGTGCGTGGGGTGCTGGATGGGCATCTCGTTCTCGACCGGGCGATAGCGGATCAGGGGCGCTACCCCGCGATCAATATCCTGTCGTCCATCTCCCGGCTGGCGGAGCATGCGTGGTCGCCGGACGAGCGCAAGATGGCGCTGGCGGCGCGGACGATGGTGGCGCGCTTCGAAGAGACCCGCGACCTGCGACTGATGGGCGGCTATCAGGCGGGATCGGACGCCGCTCTCGACACGGCCATCGAGTTCACGCCCCGGCTTTACGAAGCCCTCAAGCAAGGCCCCGCCGACCCGCCTCAGGCGCAACCGTTTGAGGATGTCGCCCGGGCGATGGCACAGACAGCCAAGTAACTTCATAAAATTTGCCGAGAAAGACAATAAAACTAACGCATCGCAAGTAATTCTCGGTTTTTCAATTTGTGGTCTTATTTACGAAATCAGTTCTGCGTCTCATTTGCTGCGCGTTTTGAGTTCTGCTCGGGCTGCACCGAAGAAAGGCGACATAATGTTAGAACTGGAAGAGCGCGCGGCGCGCCTTGTTAACCCCGCCTCCGGCGTCGCTAATGATTTCCTCAATCACTTCAACGAGATTTTGCTGCTGATCGAGAATATGCCGATCATGCTGCCGGAAATGGTCGACGAAATCCTGGAATGGAGGCCGAAGACCTATCGCGACTATTTCAAAACCTCCAGCCTGCCGGGCAGCGCCGCGACGCTGGAGATTTACGAAACTCTGGACGCGGATTTTCGCGCCGACTTCGAGTCGATGGTCGCCCGTTTGAACCGCATGGCTGTTGACAGCATCGAGGTGATCAAGCGCCACCGTCGCCCGAACGGGGAGATACCGGCGGATGAGGTTGAGCATTTCTGCGCCCGCGCCGCGCTCGACTTCCGTCGCGTGCTGTCGCGCGCCGCTGATCTGGTGAACCACGGCTCCGCCCCGCCGCTTGAGTCGCCGCAGACAATGGTCGACCGCATTCTCCACTCGGCGAACGGAGCGGCGTGATGGATGAAATCCTGAAGGATTTTCTGACCGAAACCGCCGAACATATTCAAGGCGTCGAGTCACAGCTGGTTCTGTTCGAGCGCGATCCGACCGACGCGGCGCTGGTGTCCAGCATCTTCCGTCTCGTCCACACCATCAAGGGAACATCCAGCTTTCTCGGGCTCAACCGGATGCAGAGGGTTGCGCACTCGGCGGAAAACCTGATCGGCGAACTTCGCGAAGGCGCCCTGCCGACACCAACGACCGTGTCGCTCATTCTGGCCGCCATTGACAGGATTAAGGGCCTGCTCGACGAGATCGAGTTGAAGGGCAGCGAGCCTGAGGGCGATGATCGTGACCTGACCGAGCCGCTGGATGCGCAGGCCGTCAGCGTCAGGCAACCTCATTCGCCCCTAACGACCAATATGCCGCCTCTCTCAGCCGAAGTGCTGCCTGCTCAGATCCTGCCTGGTGACTCGGCGCGCGGCCCCAAGGCCTCCTCCCCGTCGAAAGGCCCGGAAACGATCCGGGTTGCGGTGGACACGATCGAGCGCATCATGCAGCTCGTGTCCGAACTCGTTCTCACGCGGAATCAATTGCTCGAACTCACACGGCACCGCGAGGACGACATGGTGAAGTCGCCTCTCCAGCGCCTTTCCAGCCTCACGACGGACCTGCAGGATGCGGTCATGCGCGCGCGGATGCAGCCGGTGAGCCGACTGTTCTCGAATCTGCCGCGTCTTGTGCGCGAACTTTCAGGCGAACTGGGTAAGAAAATCGATCTGGTCACCGAGGGCGACGACACCGAACTCGACCGCCAGCTCATCGAGGTTTTGCGCGATCCGCTCACTCATCTCATCCGCAACAGCGCCGACCATGGGATCGAGCTGCCGGAGGCGCGCCTCGCCGCTGGCAAAACGGAGTTTGGCGAAATTCGCGTTGCGGCGTCGCATGAGGCCGGGCAGATCACCATCGCCATTTCGGATGACGGCAAGGGTCTCGATATCGAGCGGATCAAGCAGAAAGTCCTGAGCCAGAACCTGGCCACGGAAGCCGAACTCGCGCGCCTGACGGAGGATGAAATCTGCCGGTTCATATTCGAGCCCGAATTTTCCACCGCGAGCGTCGTCACCAACGTCTCCGGTCGCGGCGTTGGCATGGATGTCGTGCGCTCGAATATCGAACTGATCGGCGGCTCCGTGTCGGTGTCGTCAAAACCGGGTCGCGGTTGCGTTTTCCTGCTGAAAATTCCGCTGACGCTCGCCATCGCGCCGGCGCTGATCATCCTTGTCGCCGGGCAGCGTTTTGCGCTCCCTCAACATGCTGTGGTCGAGGCCGTGGCGATCGGTTCAGGCTCCGATGTGGTGGAGAAAGTCCAGAACTCCCTCGTGCTGAAACTGCGTGACGAAGTAATACCGGTCGTCGATCTGCAATCCGTCCTCAAGCTGAACGCCGCAGCGCAGAGTGACCAGCCGGATAGGCTGGCGGTGATCATGCGTGTCGCCGGAGGAGCGTTCGGGATCATCGTGGACGCCGTCATCGACATTCAGGAAATCGTCGTGAAACCTCTCAGCGCATCCCTCGCGCATCTGAAAGCGTTTTGCGGACATACCATTCTCGGCGATGGTTCGGTGGTCCTCATTCTCGATCCCGCAGGGATCGGAGGTGGCCTTGGCATTGAAAAACAGGCGGATAGAAAACGAGAAAGCGCGAAAGAGGCTGCGTCGCACGCCGCCACCCGGCTGCTTTTATTCAAGGCCGGGCCGGGCGCGCTAAAGGCGCTGCCTGTGTCGCTTGTCGGCCGCATCGAGATGATCGAGCCGGGCAAGGTGCATGAAACCCAAGGCGGATGGGTCACCGTGCATCAGAAACGCCTGATGCCGCTGACGCCAATGCATCACGATATTCGCCCCGGCGAGAAGGCGTTCCCCGCCCTGGTCATTACCGAGCGCGATCGGTCGGTCGTTCTCCTTGTTGAGCAGATCGTTGATATCGTCGAGGAGGAATTGACGATCCAGCTCCGCAACGGCGGCGGGGCCATTGTCGGTACGGCGGAAATTCGCGGCGAGCCGGTCGAGTTTGTGGACATATCGCATTATCTTAACTCGGATTTTTATGCGGACCGGGGCCAGGTCGATGATCGCTCACGGCGTGTGATGCTGGTTGGCGTCGACGGGTTCGCGGGGGATATGCTTTTGCCGCTGCTGCGGGCCGCGCGCTATGACGTCAGCATCGTCAAATCGTGGCCGGACGCTGAGCAACTCATCGCGCAGGGCGGTCCATTCAATGCCGTATTGTTCGACATGGACAGCAGCCCCGTCGATGCGAAATCCAAGTTTCTGCAATTAGGCGGCGTGGACGCGCCGCTCATCGGCCTTGCCGGGTCTGGCGGGCGCAAAGCCAACGCGTTTGACGGCGCTCTGATCGTCAACAAGTTTGAGACGCAGGCGGTTCTGAATGCGCTTACCGCGATTGTGGAGAGCGATGCGCCGAGCAAAGTCCGCGCCTTTGCACCGGAGATGGCGGCATGAGACCGATTGTTGAGACGACGACGCCGACGCGGGGCGCGGTCGCTGGCGATGAGAGCTATTTCACAGTCTTTGTCGGTGGGGAAATCTTCGGCCTGCCGGTCGCTCGCACCCAGACCGTGTTTCGCATCGCATCGGTGACGCCTGTCCCTTTCGCGCATCCGGACATCGCCGGGCTGGTGAACCTGCGTGGCCGGATCGTGACAGCCGTTAGTTTGCGGCGCCGGCTCAAGATGCCTGCGGATGCGGGCGCCAATCAGAGCCTTGCCATCGGCATCGAGCATCGCTCGGAAAATTTTGCGCTGATCGTCGATCAGGTTGGCGACGTGCTGGTCGTGACGAAATCCATGGAAATTCCGGTTCCGCCGCATTTCGATCCGGAGCGTTCTCGGTTGACCACCACGCTTTACCGGATCGGGAGGCTGCTCATTCCCGCCCTCAACATCGAAGCCATTTTCGATTTCGATAAAAGCTGACTGCGGTGGAAAGCGAGTCAATCAGGTGACCAATTTCGTTTCGCCACCGAGGCCGTCCATGCAGGCGCAATCGTTCGATGCGCTCAGCGCGCTGCTGAAGCAGACCTCCGGCCTGATCGTCACGGCGGACAAGCTTTATCTCGTTGAAGACCGGCTCATGCCCATCGTCCGCCGCGAGAAGCTGTCGTGCCTCAACGCCCTCGTCAACGTGCTGGAGCGGCGCAGCAGACCCGCGCTCCTGCAGGAGGTCGCGCAGGCGATGACGGTCAACGAAACCTACTTTTTCCGCGACAAGACGCCGTTCGATCAACTGCGCGATATCGTGCTCCCGGCGCTGATCGAGGCGCGCTCAGCGAGCAAAGCGCTGCGAATCTGGTCCGCCGCATGCTCGGCCGGACAAGAGCCTTACTCGGTCGCCATGCTGCTCGAAGACTGTGCCAACCGACTGGCCGGCTGGCGCATAGAGATTATCGGCACGGATTTGTCGGAGGCGATCCTCGCCAAGGCGAGGGCGGGCGTTTACTCCCAATTCGAGGTTCAGCGAGGGCTATCGGCGCCGCAAATTTCGCGGCATTTCAATAGGCTTGGCGATGCGTGGCAGATCAGGGACAATATTCGGGCGCGGGTAAGTTTTAGGCAACTCAACTTGCTCGACAGCTATGCGCACATGGGCGCGTTCGACATTATCCTGTGCCGAAACGTCCTGATTTATTTTGATGTGGTGCGAAAAACCGATGTGCTGTCACGGCTTTCGCGCGCTCTGACCGACGACGGCTTTCTATTGCTGGGCGCGTCGGAAAACGCCGTTGGCGTGACGGACCGGCTGGCGGCTCACCCGGAAAGCCGGTCACTATTTATCCGCCGCGATGCGCCAGACAGCGCGAGATAATCCCCCGATTGACGCGCTGTTCACGCCATGCCGAAAACCTTATCGATCTTCTCCTTAAGCGTTTTCTCGTTGAAAGGTTTGATCAGGTAATCGCTCACGCCCGCATTACGCGCTGCGACGACGTTATCCGCCTTGGACTCGGCCGTCACCATGATGAACGGCGTGCTCGCCGACGCCTGATCGGCGCGCACTTTCTGCAGAAGCTGAAAGCCGGTCATCGGCTCCATATTCCAGTCCGAGATGATCAGCCCGTAGGGACGCGCCCGGATTTTCTCCAGCGCCGCCTCGCCGTTCGATGCTTCATCGACATTTTCAAAGCCGATCTGCTTGAGGAGCTTCCGGATGATGCGCACCATGGTGTTGTAGTCATCGACGACGAGGATCGCGAGATTGGGATCAATGGCCATTAGCATCTCCAGATTGGGTCAGAAGTTATAGAGCGCGCGAGGTTTCAAGCAGTCTGATGAGGACACTGGCCTCTGCAGTAAGGTCGTTCAGGCTTTTCTCAACCGCTACAAAGTTCGGCGTCGCCTTTTGCCAGTCGTGCACTTGCACCGCCTTGATCATGTCGAGGGCGGACTTCGCCGCCGATTGGCGATGGGTGACGAGTTTCTCCACGGCTCGGCGGATTTCGGGGTCCCGAGATTGCCCCGTCGTTGCGACGATGGCTGCAAGATCGAGTTCTGGCGG
>JBGSLP010000395.1:0-8169 GCA_041740655.1 Alphaproteobacteria bacterium | reverse complement strand
GACCGTTTTCATCGCCGGTCTGATGGTGGGGCGCACACCGGAATATCTCGGCAAAAAAATCGAGGCGAAGGAAATCAAGCTCTCGATGGTCGCGTTGCTGCCGGTGTCGATAGGCGTGCTTTGCGTCACCGCGTTTGTCGTTGTTACGCCTCATGCTGTCGGATCGGTGCAGGATTTAGGGCCGCATGGTTTGTCGGAGGCGCTTTATGCCTATAGTTCGGCAAGCGGCAACAACGGCTCGGCCTTCGCCGGATTCAACGCGAATACGCCTCTCCACAATACTCTACTGGGGCTTTGCATGCTGCTCGGCCGGTTCGGCTTCATGATTCCCCTGCTCGCAATCGCGGGCTCGCTGGCGTCCAAGAAAACCAGCCCACCCTCACTCGGCACGTTTCCGACGCATACGCCGCTGTTTGCGATGTTGCTCGTCTTTGTGATCTTCCTGCTCGACGTGCTGACATACCTGCCAGCCATGGCGTTGGGGCCTATCGCCGAGCATTTCGCGCTCTATTCCGGCAAGACCTTTTAAGGATTCTGCAACCGTGACAAATGTAAAAAACGTCAGTCTTTTCGACCCCGATTCTATCGTGCCCGCGCTCAAGCAGTCGTTCGTGAAGCTGAACCCGGTTCAGCTCATCCGCAACCCGATCATGTTCGTGGTCGAAGTGCTGTCGGTCCTTTCGACAATTCTGTTCATCAAGGCGTTATTCGGTTACGGCGAAAACGCCAGCCTGCTCGGGCAGATCACCGCCTGGCTATGGTTCACGGTGCTTTTCGCCAACTTTGCCGAGGCCATCGCCGAAGGTCGCGGTAAGGCCCGCGCTGACAGTTTGAGGGCGACCCAACAGGAAACCGAGGCGAAGCTGCTTTTGCCCGGCGAGGGGTTCTCCTATGAGCTGGCGCCCAGCAGCAAGCTTCAGACCGGAGACGTGGTGCTCGTCGAAGTCGGCGACGTCATTCCGGCGGATGGCGAAGTCATCGAGGGTATAGCGTCGGTCGATGAATCGCCCATCACGGGAGAATCGGCGCCGGTCATCCGCGAGTCCGGCGGCGACCGCTCGGCTGTGACAGGCGGCACGAAAGTCGTGTCCGACTGGCTCAAGGTGCGCATCACCGTCAAGCCGGGCGAGGGCTTCATCGACCGCATGATCGCCCTTGTCGAGGGCGCGCAGCGTCAGAAAACGCCGAACGAGGTCGCGCTCAACATCCTTCTGGTTGGAACGACGATCATCTTTCTGCTCGCCGTCGTGACGCTCCAGCCCTTCGCGATTTACTCCGGAGCGCCTGTCGAGACCACCTTCCTCATCGCCCTATTCGTCACGCTGATACCCACGACCATCGGCGGCCTTTTATCGGCCATCGGCATCGCCGGCATGGACAGGCTCGTGAAGGCGAACGTGATTGCGAAATCGGGTCGGGCGGTCGAAGCATGCGGCGACGTCGATACGCTCCTCATCGACAAGACGGGCACGATCACCTTCGGCAACCGCATGGCCGACCAGTTCCATGCGCTGCCGGGCGTGCCGGAAAAAGACCTGATCGAGGCTGCCGCTTTCGCTTCACTCAGCGACGAAACGCCAGAGGGCAAATCCATCGTCGAACTCGCAAAGAAAAAGCACGGCTTCGACGCGAAAGTGGCGGATGGAACGACGTTCATTCCGTTCAGCGCAGAGCTACGCATGAGCGGCGCAGACCTGCCTGATGGCAGCGCCGTCCGCAAGGGCGCCTCCGACACGATGATGAGATACGCGACGGTTTCCGACAGCGAGGCGCTGAAGCGCATCGTCAACGCCATCGCCCGCACGGGTGGCACTCCGCTGGTCGTCGCGCGTGACAAGAAAATCCTAGGCGTCATTCACCTCAAGGACATCATCAAGCCGAACATCCGAGACCGCTTCATGCAACTGCGCAAGATGGGCATCCGCACGGTGATGATCACGGGCGACAACCCGCTGACCGCCGCCGCCATCGCCGCCGAGGCAGGCGTGGATGACTTTCTCGCCGAAGCGACGCCCGAGAAAAAGCTGGAGATGATCCGCAAATATCAGGCGGAGGGGCGGCTGGTCGCCATGTGCGGCGACGGCTCCAACGATGCGCCAGCGCTAGCGCAGGCCGATGTCGGCGTTGCGATGAATGATGGCACGCAGGCGGCGCGCGAGGCGGCGAACCTCGTCGATCTGGACAGCGATCCAACCAAGCTGATGGAGGTCGTTCAGGTGGGCAAGCAACTGCTCATCAGCCGTGGCTCGCTCACGACCTTTTCCATAGCCAACGACTTCGCGAAATATTTCGCGATACTCCCCGCGCTGTTTCTGACCGCGTACCCCGATCTGAGCGCGCTGAACATCATGAACCTCGGCAGCCCGCAAAGCGCGATCCTCTCAGCGGTGATATTCAATGCATTGATCATCATAGCGCTCATCCCGCTCGCACTTCAGGGCGTCGGCTACACCCCTGCCAGCGCGGAGCAACTGCTGCGCCGAAATCTGCTCATCTACGGGCTAGGCGGCATCGCGCTGCCATTCGTCGGCATCAAGGCGATCGACCTTGCTGTCAACGCCATCGGTCTCGTTTAAGGAAAGAACTGTCATGCTCGCTGAATTTGTTCGCGGTTTCGCCCTGCTCCTCATCTTCACGGCCATAACCGGAGGCGCGTATCCGCTGCTTGTCACCGCAATCGCGCAGTTCACCATGCCCACGCAGGCCAACGGCTCCATGATCGAGAAGGATGGGCAGTTGGTCGGCTCGGCGCTGATTGGCCAGGGCTTTACTGATGCAAAATACTTATGGCCGCGCCCCTCTGCGGCAGGCTCCGGCTATGACGGGGCGAACTCCAGCGGCTCCAACCTTGCGCCCAGCAGCGCCAAACTGCTTGCCGCCGTGACCGACAAGGCCAAAACGATAAGCGAAGTCTCCGACGGGCGCGACGTTCCCATCGACCTTGTCACCTCATCCGCAAGCGGGCTCGACCCGCACATCACGCCGCTCGCGGCCTATCTGCAGGTGATCCGCATAGCCAAGGCGAGGGGGTTGCGCGAGGAGGAAGTTCGCTCCGTGGTGCGCGAGAACCTCGAAGAGCCGACGCTGGGGGTTTTTGGCGAGGACCGCGTGAATGTGCTAAGGATAAATCTCGCGCTAGACGCGCTACCGCCAAAATAAGACGAGTGCTGACATGCCCCCGGATAATGATCGCCCCGCTCCAGACGCGCTGTTGGATGAGGCTCGAAAAGAAAGCCGGGGCAAACTGAAGATTTTTCTCGGCGCCTATCCGGGCGTCGGGAAGACTTATTCGATGCTGCAGGCCGCACACGAGCGGCGCAAGGAGGGCGTCGATGTCGTGGTCGGCGTCGTCGAAACGCACGGGCGCGCCGAAACCGAAGCGCTGATACGCGACCTCGAAATCCTGCCCCGCGTGCAGATCACTTATCGCGGCCGCATGTTTGGCGAAATGGACCTCGACGGCCTGCTCGCTCGCCGCCCGAAGCTCGCCATCATCGACGAGCTTGCGCACACCAACGTCATCGGCAGCCGACATGAAAAGCGCCATCAGGACGTGGAGGAACTGCTCGCGGCGGGCATCGACGTTTACACCACGCTCAACATCCAGCATGTCGAAAGCCTGAACGACGTCATCACGCGCATTTCGCGCATTCAGGTGCGGGAGACGCTGCCTGACAAGGTGCTCGAATTGGCGAGCGAAATCGAACTGGTCGACCTGCCGCCGGACGACCTCATCCAGCGCTTGCGACAGGGCAAGGTCTACGTGCCCGAGCAGGCCGGTCGCGCCATTCGCAATTTCTTCTCAAAAGGCAATCTGACGGCGTTGCGCGAACTGGCGATGCGCGTTGCCGCCGAGCGCGTCGATGCGCAGATGGTCAACTATATGCGCGCCCACGCGATCCCGGGCCCATGGCCCGCGCAGGATCGTCTGCTGGTCTGCATCAATGAATCGCCGGTGAGCAAGCGGCTTGTGCGGACAGCACGCCGCTTGGCCGAGCGGGCGCGCATCCCGTGGATCTGCGTCCACGTGCGCACCCCGGGCTACGACACTTTGAGCGAGGCCGCGAAAGGCCGGATAGCCGAGGCGATGCGGCTGGCGGAAAGCCTTGAGGGCGAGGTTGTCGTGCTCCATGCGGAGTCGCGCATCGTCGACGAGTTGCTGGCGTTTTCGCTCAAGCGCAACGTCACCCGCCTGCTTATTGGTCGTGAGCGGAGGCGGAACTGGACGGCGTGGTTCCGTGAAAGCGTTGCGCAGCAGATACTCGACAAGGCAACCCAGTTCGAGGTGACAGTCATCGCCGGCGACGAAGAGGGGGATATAACGGAGGCGATCCGAGGCGGGTCTTTTCTCCCCGACGGCGCTCCGCGCGATTACATGATGGCGACGGCGGCGGTCGCCACTGCGGCGACCGTCGGTTTTGCCGCGAAATATACGTTCTCCTTCTCGAACATCGCGCTTGTTCTGCTCATCGCCGTGCTTTTCGTCGCGATCAATTACGGCCGCTGGCCCTCGCTGTTCGCCAGCGTTCTGAGCTTTCTCGTCTACGATTTTATATTCACAAGGCCTTACTATTCATTCACCATCTTCGACCGGAGCGAGATATTCACGGTCGTATTGTTCATTTTCGCCTCCATCATCGTGAGCAATCTGGCGGACCGGTTGCGATTGCAGGTGGCGGCCATGCGCACGTCTGCACAGCGAACCTCCACGCTTTACGAGTTCAGTCGCAAGATCGCGGCGGCCGCCTCGCTCGACGATGTGCTTTGGGCGGCGGTTCACCATGTCGCCTCGACCATGGAGTCGAGCGCGCTCGTGCTTCTGCCAAACGCGGACAACCGGTTGCAGATCGCCGCCGGATATCCGCCCGAGGATCAACTCGACATGAAAGACTGGGGCGCGGCCGAGTGGGCATGGACCAACGGCAAGCCGGCTGGCTGGCGTTCGGATACGCTGCCCACCGCCGACTGGCTTTTTTTGCCGCTCAAGACGCGGCGTGGGCCCGTCGGACTTCTCGGCGTTTCGTTCCAGCAGCGCAACCAACCCCTGTCATCCGAGCAGTGGCGGCTGCTGGAGGCGCTGGTCGGGCAGGTCGCGATCGCGGTCGAGCGCACGAACCTTGCCTCGGACATCGAGGAAGCTCGCGTCTTCACGGAAACGGAGCAGTTGCGCTCGGCGCTGCTGTCGTCGGTCAGCCACGACCTGCGCACACCGCTTGTCTCCATCATCGGCTCCGCCACAAGCCTGTCGAGCTATGGCGACTCTCTGTCGGAGGAAAATCGCAGCCAGCTCGTGCAGACCATCCTTGATGAAGGCGAGCGGCTGAACCGCTTCGTGCAGAACCTGCTCGATATGACGCGGCTCGGTTACGGCGCCTTGCAGCCAAAACGCGAGTGGGCCGACATGCGCGAGATCACCGGGCGGGCCATGAAGCAGTTGCGAAAGGTGCTTGGCGGGCGCCGGGTTTCGCTCAACGTGCCGGAGACTTTGCCCGCCATTTTCGTCGATCCGGTCCTCATAGAACAGGTTGTGGCGAACATTCTTGATAACGCCGCAAAATACACAAAAGCTGATGGCAAGATAACAATCGAAGCGCAGCAGGTAGACAATGACCTCGTCTTGCGTGTTACAGATGATGGGCCTGGCATACCGCCGAATGCACGAGAGTCGGTTTTCGACATTTTCTACAGAGTGCGGGCGGGAGACGGTCAGGCTGCGGGCACCGGGCTGGGCCTGTCGATTTGCCGTGGCATCGTCGAGGCCCATGGCGGCACTATCAAGGCGAAGGACGCGCCGGGCGGTCAAGGAGCCGTGATAGAGTTTGTATTGCCCCTGACAGCGTCGCCAAATATGCCCGACGCAGTGGACGAAACAGAACATAAAAAGAAAACGGGTAAGTTGAGTGAAACCACAGACACCTATTCTGGTCGTTGATGACGAACCGCAAATCCGCAAATTCCTGCGCATCAGTCTGAATGCGCATGGTTACGCGGTTTCGGAAGCCGGACGGGGAGAGGATGGGATCAGGAAAGTCGCGATAGACAACCCGTCTCTGGTCGTCCTCGACCTTGGCCTGCCGGATATGGACGGACTCCAGGTCGTGCGCCGCATCAGGGAGTGGAGCGAAGTGCCGATCATCATGCTCTCGGTGCGCGCGTCGGAGCAGGACAAGATCGCCGCGCTCGATCACGGCGCCAATGATTACGTGACAAAGCCGTTTGGCGTCGGCGAGTTGCTGGCCAGAGTTCGCGCTGCGCTCAGGCTGCGAGAGGAAAGTTCGCCGGACGCATCGGGCATTGCTGTCGGCGATCTCGTCATCGACTTCGCGCAGCGGCGGGTGCGGCGCGCCAACGCCGAAATTCGCCTGACGAGGAAAGAATTCGACATCCTGCGCGTGCTAGCGAAAAACGCCGGTCGCATCGTTACCCATCAGCAAATGCTGCGGTCGATATGGGGACCAGCGCAGGAGGACGACACGCATTATCTGCGCATTTATGTCGGCCACCTCCGCCAGAAGCTCGGCGATGACTCCGCCAATCCCCGCTATATTGAGAATGAGCCAGGCGTTGGCTATCGGCTGATGGCCTAGCCAATTTCCACCACGACGCGGCCGCGCACCTTGCCCTCCAGAATTTCCGGGGCGAGCGCAATAACGTCCTCAACCGGGCGAGTAACGGTCATAGCGTCGAGCTTAGCGATATACAGGTCGGTCGCAAGTCGCGTCCAGGCGTCAATCCGCTTTGCTTTCGGCGCCATGACCGAGTCCACGCCGCAGAGCGTGATCCCGCGCAAAATGAACGGCGCGACGTGCGACGGCAGGTCCATGCCCTGCGCCAGACCGCACGCAGCGACGGCGCCGCCGTATTTCGTCTGAGCGATGCAGTTGGCGAGTGTATGGCTACCGGCAACGTCAATGGCGCCCGCCCAACGTTCGCGCCCCATCGGCTTGGCCGGGCCGGACAATTCGGAACGCGGCAGGATTTCAGCCGCCCCGAGCGATTTCAGATAGTCTTCCTCCTCTGGCCGCCCGGTCGCCGCGATGATCGAATAGCCGAGCTTTGCAAGTAGCGCCACGGCGACGCTGCCGACGCCACCGGCGGCGCCCGTCACGAGCACGGGGCCTTTCTCCGGCGTCACGTCATGCGCCTCAAGCGCGAGTACGCACAGCATCGCCGTATAGCCCGCCGTGCCGATAGCCATAGCCTGCGCTGGCGTAAACGCGGAGGGGAGCGGCACGAGCCAGTCGGCCTTAACGCGGGCATATTGCGCATAGCCGCCAAGATGCGTTTCGCCGAGACCCCAGCCATTCAGAACGACAGCATCGCCGGGCTTGAATTCGGCGCTGGTCGACTCCTCTACGGTCCCGGCGAGGTCGATGCCCGGGATCATCGGCCAGCGTCGCACCACAGGCGCTTTGCCTGTGATCGCAAGGCCGTCCTTGTAGTTGATGGTTGAGTGGCTGATGCGAACGAGCACGTCGCCATCCATCAAATCCGCCTTCGCGAACTCGCCCCACTGCACCGTCTGCCCGGCATCGCCCTTCGTAATCGTCAGCGCCTTGAAATGATCCATCGCAAGCTCCCTTTGCTGGTTGAAGATGTACCGTATCGGGAGCGAACGGCCAACGATGACTTAAGTTTCGGTGTACGGAATAGCTTGGGGTACCCCATACAGGCCGCAGGGTTCGCTATACAGAACAAAATGCTTGCAGCGCAGCCTTAAGTTCATTTAAACTTTTCGTTAAGGCGTTTCAAAAATGCGCCAGCTAACTGGGAGTAGAAACAGCAACGGAGGCATCCGTGGGTACCACGCCAAATTTGACGGCGGCGGCGGCAATTGTCGCATTCGCCTTTCTAGCGGCGATCATCCTGGGCATGGTCTAGGCCCGCCAACTTAATCAAAGCGCGCAGGCTGTAGCGCGCTGAAATCTCAAAAGTCCGCGCGCAGGTTTTCTACGCGCGGACAATTCATTATTTTAGCGGTTCAAGCGGCGCATCGTCCGTGAACGAGATTTTCACGCCCCCATATGCCGCAATTGGCGTCGACGAATAGTTGAACACTTCCTCATACTTTTCGTCGAGCGCGTTCTCCACCCGGCCGAACAGAGTGATTTTTTCATCCACCTTGTACGACCCGGAAATATTGACCAGCAGATAGTCGTCCAGCGTTAC
>JBGSLP010000394.1:0-5632 GCA_041740655.1 Alphaproteobacteria bacterium | reverse complement strand
CGCGCCCGCGATCAGGTGCTGGAGCGAGCCGCCCGCACCGGGGTCATCTCGCGCGCGGACGCCGATTGGGCGAAGTCGCAGCCGGTTCCCGCAATCCGGCGGGAGTTCCCGTCGCTCGCCGCGCATCTATCGGATCGCCTGACGAGAGAGCGACCGGGCGAGGCCATCATCCGAACCACGCTGGATAAAACTCTGCAGGAAGCGGCGGAGTTGCTGGCCGCGCGTCAGGCAATAGCGCTCGGGCCGAGGCTGTCGTCCGCCATCGTCGCCGCCGACCACGCGACCGGCGAGGTTCTCGCTCATGCCGGCTCGGCCGGATATTTTGACAGCGACCGGCAAGGCTCCATCGACATGACCACCGCTGTGCGCTCGCCCGGCTCCGCCCTCAAGCCATTCATCTACGGCCTTGCGTTCGAGGAGGGGCACGCCCATCCGCAAACGCTTATAAACGACGCGCCGTCCTATTTTCATGGCTACAAGCCGGAGAATTTCGACAAAACCTACCGTGGCGAGGTGACCACGGGGCTCGCCTTGCAGTTTTCGCTCAATATTCCGGCCGTGAAATTGCTGGCGGCGGTAACGCCCACGCAGCTTTCCGCGCGCTTCCGACGGGCTGGTGTAAAAGCGAGCATTCCCCGCAACCTGTCCGTGGCGCTCGGCGGCGTGGGGCTGACGCTTGAAGAACTTACCGGCCTTTACGCGGCGCTGGCGCGAGGTGGCGAGCCTGTCGAACTTCGATACCAGAAAGCCGCCGCTCCTGAAGCCGCGCCCGCCATGGCCCGTCAGCCTCTCCTCTCGCCGCTCGCCGCATGGTACGTGACGGATATTCTGCGCCAGTCTCCGCCCCCGCATAACGCGCCGTTTGGCGGCATCGCATTCAAGACTGGCACCTCGTACGGCTATCGCGACGCATGGGCGGCAGGGTACGACGGGCGCTATATCGTCTCCGTCTGGACCGGCCGCGCCGACGCCTCACCGACGCCCGGAATGACGGGACTCACGGCAGCCGCGCCCGTTGTTTTCGAGATGTTCGCCAGGATTTCGCCGAACCGGGCGCCGTTCAAACCCGCTCCATCATCCGCGATCATCGCTGGCGCGAACGGACTAGCCCCGCCCCTCGAAAGGTTTCGGGAGTTCGGTGCGCCGATTGTGGCCGGGGATGCGATGCAGACCGCCCTGCGCATCGCGTTTCCGCCCAATAACGCCGAGATTGAAATTCCGCAGGATATGAGCGGCGAAAAGCTGCCCGTCATCCTCAAGGCCGAGGGCGGCGCGCTTCCTCTCACGTGGCTCATCAACGGAGCGCCCACCGCATCCGACGCGCATCGCCGCCAACTGACATGGACGCCCGGCGGCAAGGGGTTCGCGGATTTAACCGTGATCGACGCGAACGGGCAATCGCAGCGCGTCACCGTCCGCATCCGCTGAGGCCGCCGCACGGGCTGACGGTTGCGCCCCGATATGACGCTCCCCGCGCCGCCGGGCAAGATCGATCTGGCGCTGACGCTCCTCGAACGAGGCCAGCTTTTCCGGGCTATGCAAGCCATGACAATGCGGGCAACTCACCCCGGCCCTGTATTTGTCGGACGCTTTGTCGGCAGCGCTCACCGGATTGCGGCATGCGTAGCACAGTTCATGCGATCCCTGATCGAGACCGTGAGCCAGCGCCGCGCGCTGATCGAACACGAAGCACTCGCCCTGCCAACGGCTTTCAGCCTCCGGCACCGTTTCGAGATAGCGCAGGATGCCGCCCTTGAGATGATAAACCTCGGGCACATTAAGCGACCTGAGCAGCGAGGTCGCCTTCTCGCAGCGGATGCCGCCCGTACAGAACATGGCGACCTTCGCCGGAGCGCCGCATTTTGAGAACTGCTCGAACCAGTCTGGGAACTCGCGAAAAGTGCCGATCTCCGGGTTTACGGCGCCCGGGAAGGTGCCGACGCGGACTTCGTAGTCGTTGCGCGTGTCGATCACCACGACATCCGGATCGGCCATGAGAGCGTTCCAGTCCTCCGGCTCGACATAGGTTCCAACGCTCCGGTTGGGGTCGACTCCGGGCACGCCCATGGTGACGATTTCTTTCTTGAGGCGCACTTTCAGACGGTAAAATGGCTGGCTTTCGGCGGCGGATTCCTTGTGTTCGAGATCGGCGCAGCCCGGCAACGCGCGCATCGTGTCGAGCACCGAGTCAATGCTTTCACGCGCGCCCGCAATAGAGCCGTTTAGCCCCTCGGGCGCCACAAGAACCGTGCCGCAGACCTCAGCGGCCAGCGCGGCCTCCTGAAGGCGCGCCTTCACTGCGGCAACGTCCTCGAACGGCGTGAATTTGTAAAAGCTGGCGACAACGATTTCAGACATCAGTCACTGCAGGTCGATCGCTTGGTATTTCCCGTTCTCGTCGAGCTCCGTACCCCAAACCTTGTGAGACGCCTGGTGCTCGCTGCGGCTGAAGTTTATCAGGGTGCCAAGGCCCATGTCGAAGTCTTTCATGGACTCCAGCGCCTCCACGAGCTTTTCGGTGTCTATCTGCGGGCCAGCCCTGCGCACGCCCTCCAGCAGGATGCTTGCGGTGACATATCCTTCCAGCGAGACGTAATCAGGCGGAGTTCCTGGAAAATACTTCTCCAATGCATTTTTGTAATCGAGGATAACAGACGAATAGTCGCTCACTGCTGGCACAACCTGGGTAACGATCACGTTTTTCGTAAACTTCGGCCCCAGCAACACAAGTTCCTCTGCGAGCGCCGTGCTGCCGACAAACGAGACGTTCGTGTAGATCATCTGGGGAAAGATCGCCTTGGTTTTCTCGATAAATTTGGCGGCGGCCCGGTATGTCGCGACCATGACGATAGCTCGGATTCCTGGAGTCGCTCTCAGTTGTGTGATCGCTTGATCCACGTCGACTGTATTTCGTTTGTAATTGAGCCGCACGATCGTGCCCCCATCGCCCCCGCGCAGATTTCGCATTGCCTTCGAGACTCCAGCAAAGCCTGAATCGCCGAACGAATCCTGCTGGGCGAATACGGCGATCTGTTCAGGCTTCAGGCGGCGCACCTTTACGAGGTAACGAACTACAGCCTCCGTTTCCTCTGCATAGCTCGCACGATAATTGAACACGTACCGATCAGGCGGGTCTTTTCGGAACAGGCTTGCGCCGGTAAAGGGGCCGAAGAAAAGCATGCGGCGCTCAAGCGCATAGGGCAGAGCCACCGCCCCTGTCGGGGTGCCGACATTGCCGACGATGCCAAACACCTGATCATCTTCGTAAAGCTGCTTCATGGCCCCTACCGTTCGAGATGGTTCATATCCATCATCTGCGGCGCTCAGTCTGATCAGGCGACCATGAATTCCCCCGCCATCGTTGACTGCATTGAACGCCGTCTCGATCCCGATCTTCATCTGCAGGCCCAGTTCTTTTGCGGGACCGCTCAACGGCGCAGCAATGCCGAAGCGAATTTCCTTTTCCGTAACCCCGCGAACGACCGGCGCAGGTGGCGCAGCTGGCGTTGGGGGCGCGGCTACTGGAGGCGGGGGCGTCGCAGGCACAGTTACCGTTCCCGTAACTGCTGTCGTCTGTTTCGGAGCCTGCGCCAGCTTGGCGGACGACTCGGATGCAGGTGTCGAGCGCTCTAAGGTCGCCAAATCGCGTTCCGCAGCAGCACAGACGATCTGACCGCTCGCAACGGCGCGCTGTCCTGCGGCAACGCTGCTTTCGAACATCTCGATCAGAAATGTGACGTCTTCCTTTTTGACAGCCGAGGACTCGATAAGGTCCAGAACCTTCTCCCTTATAATCTTGACTCGCGCTGGCTTTATTTCGCGGCAGGCTCCCGCTGCACCGATCACCTGACCGCCTCGCGCGGCCAAACGCACGATCGTAATTTTGTCGTCTTGCGGGACAGCTTTTGCCATGTCCGGGCCGGCAGCCCACATCGCCGTAATAAAAAGAATAAGAAACCGGAAATGCATGATGGTCATCCAAAGCTGCATCGGGTGCGGGGCCGGGGTATTTATGAATTAAGTTAGGCAGGACTTTAATTTTTCTAAAAAGATTGGACTGATGTGACCGAATTAAGGTCACGCCGAAAATTGGCAATACAACCATTCAGCACTTTAGTTGTATGCAAGTTAATGGCGGAAATGACGGACGCCGGTGAAGACCATCGCAAGTCCCCGCTCGTCTGCGGCGGCAATGACATCATTGTCCCTGATTGACCCGCCGGGCTGGATAATGGCGGTCGCGCCCCCGTCTGCCGCTGCGATCAGCCCATCTGCAAACGGGAAAAAGGCGTCCGAGGCCACCACCGATCCCAGCGTAGGCGCATCCGCAACCCCGGCGGCGTTCGCGGCGTCCTGCGCCTTCCACACGGCGATGCGTGCGCTGTCCACCCGGCTCATCTGCCCTGCGCCAATCCCGACAGTCGCCTCGTTTTTGGCATAAACAATGCCGTTGGATTTGACATGCTTGCAAACCGCGAATGCGAATTTCATGTCCGCCAGCTCCTGCGCAGTGGGCGCGCGCCTTGTCACCACCTTCAGGTCGAGCGCATCCACCACTCGGTTATCGCGCGATTGGGCGAGAAAGCCCCCGGCAACGCTGCGTATGGTCATCCCTTCGGCCTTTGCAGACGGGACGCCGTTCGTCAGAAGAACCCGCAGGTTTTTCTTAGCGGAGAGCACGTCCATCGCGGCTTCGCTGGCGCCCGGTGCGATGATGACTTCGGTAAAAATTTTGACGATCTCGACAGCGGTTTCCTCGTCAAGCGGCTGGTTGAGCGCGATGACGCCCCCGAAAGCGCTGACCGGATCGCAGGCAAGCGCGTTTCGATAGCTTTCAGCAAGCGTTGCGCCTCGCGCCGCGCCGCATGGATTTGCGTGCTTGATGATGGCCGTCATCGGGCCTGTCGCCGGGTCGAACTCCGCTATCAGCTCGAACGCCGCGTCCGTATCGTTGATGTTGTTGTAGGAAAGCTCCTTGCCCTGCATCAGCCGCGCTGTTGCGACGCCCTCGCGCTTTTCGCTGCTGGCGTAGAATGCCGCTTTCTGA
The DNA here is from genome assembly GCA_041740655.1 of Alphaproteobacteria bacterium. Taxonomy (GTDB): domain Bacteria; phylum Pseudomonadota; class Alphaproteobacteria; order Rhizobiales; family Rhodomicrobiaceae; genus JAWXCE01. The sequence continues at coordinate 585 of JBGSLP010000394.1, read as the reverse complement.
TGCGGATTTTCGCCATAGACGAGCGGCCGGACGAGATTTCCCGCGATTGTGAGTTGTTCGGGAGCCTCGATGTGAAGCTCGCGCGCGAACCAGGCGGCAATCGCCGCGTCGTAAGCCGCTGTGCGCGCGAAGGCCTTGGCCGCAAGGTCGCGGCGAGTGGCGAGCGTGGTGGAGCCGCCCGACGCCTCGATCTCGGCCAGCACCCGCGCATAATCCGACGGACTGGTCAGCACGGTCACGCGATCGTGGTTCTTGGCCGCGCCGCGGATCATCGCCGGTCCGCCGACATCGATGTTTTCGATGCATTCATCATAACCGGCGCCCTTGGCGACTGTCGCCTCGAACGGGTAAAGATTGACTGCCAAAAGCGAAATTTCCGCGATGCCATGCCGCGCCAGCGCCGCCTCGTGATCTTCATTGTCGCGCGCCGCGAGCAGCCCCGCATGCACGCGTGGATGCAGCGTTTTCACCCGGCCATCCAGCATTTCCGGGAAACCCGTCAGCGTCTCGACAGTGACGACCGCAAGGCCAGCGCTCGCCAGCAATTCCGCCGTGCCGCCAGTCGAGACGATACCAATGCCAAAC
>JBGSLP010000393.1:0-3643 GCA_041740655.1 Alphaproteobacteria bacterium | reverse complement strand
GCAGAGGGCGAGGCTTGCGACATCGTGTTCGAGTCGCTCGAACCGCTGGCGGAGTTGCGCTACCGCGCCACCGCGGCAGTTGACGGACGGCCGGTCGACGCTGTCATTCAACCTGCCGCTAACCGGCGCAAGCGGTTACTGGTCGCGGATATGGACTCGACGATCATCGAGCAGGAGTGCATCGACGAGATGGCGGCGATGGCGGGCGTGGGGCCGCAGGTCGCCGCGATCACGGAAGCAGCGATGCGCGGCGAACTGGATTTCGAGGCGGCGCTGATCGAGCGGATCAACATGATCCGGGGTTTTCCCGTCGCCAGACTCCAGGACATTCTCGATAAGCGCATCACGCTCACGCCGGGCGCGCGTGAACTCACCGCCACCATGCGGGCCAATGGCGGCAGATGCGTCCTCGTATCCGGCGGCTTCACTTTTTTTACGGACGCCATCGCAAAACGCGCCGGATTTGACGCAAATTTCGGCAACACGCTGCGGATTGTCGATGAATGCCTCGCCGGAGTTGAAACGCCGATCCTTGGCCGCGACTACAAACTTGAGGTTCTGCGCCGCGAAGCTGACGCCATGGGCATCCCCTTGAGCGACACACTAGCCGTGGGCGACGGCGCGAACGATCTCGCGATGATCGGCGCCGCAGGGCTAGGCTTGGCGTTCATGGCAAAGGCGATCGTTGCGGAGCAGGCGGCGGCGCGCATCACTTTCGGGGATTTAACCTCGCTGCTATATATTCAGGGTTATAAGCGAAGCGAATTCGTCGCCCATTAGATTTTCGGAAGCTTGAGTATTTCTTCCTTTGTGAGCGATACGACGACCTTGTCATCCTGCTTGGTCAATTGCGCAGGCATGAGTTTGACGCGCGTTTCGCCAATGCCGAAAAAGCCGCCAATATCAGCGTGGACTTCCTCAAGGACGCTGCCCGTCGCCGGGAGCACATTGGCCACTTTGCCAACCGTTTGGCCATCGAGACTCTCGACGCTCAAACCAACCCATTGCTTAAAATCCTGCGTTTCGATGCGCGTCGGCGGCTCCACCGGCTGCAACTGCGCCGGAGGCTGCGGTCGGCCATCCTCCTGCTGACTGGATGGCTGCTGCGAAGGGTTATCCTGCGCGATGGCTGGCGTCAAAACAGCAAAGGCCGCTGCTATTGCGAGACATGGCAAATAAGCTTTCATGGCTGCTTCTCCTTTCGTCGGTCGTGCTTCAGGCGAGTTTATGTCTGCCCTTTTAACTAACAGCTATTTGCTGTAACGGTTCCGCTGGATATGCGCCATAAGCCTAACTGCTATCGCTTGCCTGGCGGCGGGAATTGTCACAACATCGCCTTATTGCGCCATTCTCACTGAGAAAAATGACGTTCGGCTCAAGAAAACATGGGCTTTAGATCCGTAGAAATGAAGTCTGGCATTCAAGAATCAAGGTGATTTCGTGAATATTTGCATGATCGGCGCGGGTTACGTAGGTCTGGTGTCGGCGGTCTGTTTTTCAGAGTTCGGCTGGACGGTGTCCTGCATCGATAATGACGCGTCCAAGATTGACGATCTCAATGCAGGACGCATGCCGATTTACGAGCCGGGTCTCGACGAACTGGTTGCGCGCAACACGAAAGTCGGCCGCATCACGTTCTCGACGGACCTGACATCGGCGGTGCAGAAATCGAATCTGATCTTCCTTGCTGTCGGCACGCCGATGCGGCGCGGCGATGGCTATGCGGATTTGAAGTATGTCTATCAGGTGGTCGAGGACATCGCGCCTCACATCAACGGCTTCACGGTCATCACCACAAAATCGACGGTGCCCGTCGGCACGAGCCGCGAGATCGAGCGCCGCCTTCGCAAACTCCGTCCAGACGCCGATATTGCGATTTGCTCGAACCCCGAATTTCTGCGCGAAGGCTCCGCTATTCAGGATTTCACCCACCCGGACCGCGTGTTGGTCGGCTGCGACGATGACAGGGCGCGGGCGGTGATGGAGCGGGTTTACGAACCGCTCCGGCTGCGCAATGCTCCGGTGATTTTCGTCTCGCGGGAGTCAGCCGAGCTCGCCAAATATGCAGCGAATGCGTTTCTTGCGATGAAGATCAGCTTCATCAATGAGGTTGCGGACCTGTGCGAGGAAGTCGGCGCGAATGTACAGCAGGTCGCGACCGCTATCGGCTCCGACAAGCGCATTGGCGACAAATTCCTGCACCCCGGCCCCGGCTATGGCGGATCGTGCTTCCCCAAGGACGTGTCGGCCCTGATCCGGACCGCGCGCGAGGCTCGCACGCCGATCACGCTGATCGAGCAGGTGGAGAAGGTCAACACCGAGCGTAAGATCGCCATGGCCAAGCGCATCGAGAAAGCGGTCGGCGGCGACCTGAACGGCAAGATCATCGGCGTGCTGGGCGTCACGTTCAAACCGAATACGGATGACATGCGCGATGCGCCGAGCCTGACGATATTGCCGATGTTGAGCGAGCGTGGGGCGACAATCCAGGCCTACGATCCACAAAGCGATGCGCACGCCAAAGAGCTCTTGCCCGAGGTCGCATGGAAAGCGACTGCGATGGACGCTCTGGAAGGCGCCGACGCGCTTGTTGTGCTGACGGAGTGGAACGAGTTTCGCGCGCTCAATCTTACAGAGGTTCGGGCCATCATGAGGGGCGATGTGATCCTCGATTTGCGCAATATTTTCCGTCCGGAAATGGCGCGCGAGGCCGGTTTCCGCTACTCAAGCGTCGGGCGTCAGGATGCATCCTCGAAGCTCAAGGTTGTCCGCGGCGCTGCTTGAGTGGTTATTGGCCCGGCCACGCAAAGCTGAACGAGTTTTTGCCGAACGCCGAACGCCGCGCTCTTGCGTTCTTGGTCACGCGCGCTTTCACGGCGCTTTTACTCCGCCTGCGTATACTCTTCGCCTTGGCGCGAGGCGCCGCTTTAGCAGTGCCGAAGTCGCCATTTGCGGATTTTTTCGTCCATGGCGGCAGATATGACGTGGCTGCGCTATTTTCCGACCCAGACGGCGATTTTTCGGGCCCAGCAACTGACGTCTTCACCAGATTTGCTGAGAGCGTCTGATGGTTTGTCACAACCGCCGTCTTCGGCGCAGCATTTTGCGCAATTGTCGGCGCAGCGCAGACCGGCGTGTATGTCGCCTCAAGCCTAGCGAGCGCAGCGACGCCGGGCACACGCTCGTTTAAATTGAGCGCTGCCGCCTTGTTGAACTTGCCAACGGCTTTTTGGCTGCCGCGTCCCCACACATTGTCTACTTTGCCGGTATAGCACCCGAGCCGCTTGAGTTCGCTTTGCATTGCGGCCGCCATTCTATCCTCACTAGGCGCCTCCGTAGCGTTGCGGCGCTGCCTGCGGAGGGAAGCCTTTATGACTTTCGCTTTTATCGAGGCGCGCGCTCTCAGAATGGCCTGCTCTATGTTTGCTCGATCGGCAAACTGCGTGTCCCAGAAGGTCGGCGCTTCGCGGTAGACGACTGGAGGTGGCGGGCTGGGGGTATGCTCCAGCTTTTCCCAACTCCAGACGGCGGCGATAACCGCAAGACCAAGACAACCAAATATACGGTACAAAATATACTCCTAGCCGTCGTCGAGCGACGCCAAAGGATTAAAAAAATCGGATAAGTAGAAGATATAAAAGCC
>JBGSLP010000392.1:0-4439 GCA_041740655.1 Alphaproteobacteria bacterium | reverse complement strand
GTTGGGCGCCAGCGCGTCGATATTGTAGCCGCCGACGCGTCGCGAAACTTCCGGAAACGCTGCCTTCAGGGGCGCGTATCGGGCCCCCATGGCGGCGAGATCGCGCTTCAGCTCGCCTTGGGGCGAGAGGTCGTTGACGCGACCATCGGATGCACTTGCGTCAAACCGCATGCTGGCGCCGTCGTGCAAAATCGCGTCAATCGCCGTCACGCGGTCGCGCATGATGCCATAGCGAAGCGAGCGCGTGCCGGCCGAATTATTCCCCGTCATGCCGCCGATTGTGCATTGCGCAGCTGTTGAAACATCAACGGGAAACCAGACGCCCTTGGGTTTCAGCCGGCGGTTCAACTCGTCCAGCACGATGCCCGGTTGCACGATGCAGGCGCCCGCATCTTCGCTGACGGACAGCACATCGTTAAGATGCTTTGCAAAATCGACGACGAGCGCGCGCCCGACCGTCTGACCGGCCTGGCTGGTGCCCCCGCCGCGCGGCAGCAGCGCCACGCTTTCCTCCGCCGCGATCTCAATGATCGCTTGCAGGTCGGCCTCCGTTTTCGGTATGACGACGCCTACCGGCTCGATCTGATAGATGGAAGCGTCGGTGCTGTACCGGCCGAGGCTGAAGCGGTCGAAAAGCACATCGCCCTCGACATTATTTTTCAGGCTCCGTTCTAGCATGTGGAAATCCAATTGAACCCGAACTGAATACGTAATCCAGTTGTAACGGGAGCACTCGGCGCTGCACAAGCGCCATGAAAATCGCTAATCTGCTCAAATCAGGCTCAAGCTTACTCAAAGGCAACGTCGCAAGGAGCGTTATATCGCCATGGCTAGAAAACCCGGCCGTCATTTTTTGAATATTCCCGGGCCTACACCCGTACCCGACCGCATACTGCGCGCGATGGACAAGCCCACCATCGACCATCGCGGGCCGGAGTTCGGCAAACTCACCCTCAAAATTCTGGAAAACCTGAAGCCGGTCTTCGGCACGAAGGACCCGATCATCATTTATCCGTCGTCCGGCACGGGCGCCTGGGTGGCGGCCCTCGTCAACACGCTTTCGCCCGGCGACAAGGTGCTGATGGTCGAGACCGGCCAGTTCGCCACGCTCTGGAAAAAGATGGCCGACGGCCTAGGCCTGCAAACCGAGTTCATGCCGACCGACTGGCGTCGCGGCGCCGATGAAGCGGCCATCGAGGCGCGGCTGCGCGATGACAAGAACCACGAAATCAAAGCCGTGTGCGTCGTGCATAACGAAACCTCGACAGGCTGCACCTCGCCCATCGGCCTGATCCGCAAGGCGATCGACGCGGCGGGTCATCCGGCGCTTTACATGGTCGACACGATCTCCTCGCTCGCCTCGATGCCGTATATGCAGGATGAATGGCAGGTCGACGTGACCGTCGGCGGCTCGCAAAAGGGCTTGATGCTGCCTCCCGGCCTCAGCTTCACCGGCGTCAGCCAGAAAGCGCTGAAGGCGACCGAAACCGCCCGGCTGCCGAAGGTTTACTGGGATTGGAAAGAGATCATCGCCACCAACCAGAACGGCTTTTTCCCGTACACCCCCGGCACGAACATGCTTTACGGGCTCGATGAAGCCCTCGTCATGATTCAGGAAGAGGGTCTGGAGAACATGTACGCTCGCCACGACCGTCTGGCGGAAGCGACGCGCCGCGCCGTGCAGGCGTGGGGTCTTGAAACCCTTTGCGCCAACCCGCGCGATTATTCGAACACGGTGACGGCGGTGCTGACCCCGCAAGGCCACAGCGCCGACGCGGTGCGCCTGCTGATCCTGAAAAACTTCGACATGTCGCTGGGCGTGGGCCTCAGCAAGGTGGCGGACAAGATTTTCCGCATCGGCCATATCGGGGACACCAACGACCTGACGATCCTCGGCGCTCTTTCCGGCGTCGAGATGGGCCTTCGTTTGGCGGGCGTGCCGCATCAACGCGGCGGCGTGCAGGCGGCGGTAGACTACCTTGCGGGCGTCGCTGGCGAGGCCGACGCGCACCGGGTCGCCGCCCAGTAGGCATGTCCGACCTCATCAAAACCGAGCGTGACGGGCAAATCGCAACCGTCACGCTCAATCGCCCGGAAAAGCTCAACGCCATGACCAAGCCCATGTGGGACGCACTGGCGGCTGGAATGACCGAGCTTTCTTCGGACGACAGTCTGCGCTGCATTGTGCTTCGCGGCGCTGGCGGCAGGGCTTTCTCGCCGGGCAACGATATCGGCGAATTCGAAACCGAGCGCTCCAACCCAGAGCAGGCCGCTGCCTATGGCGAGTTGCTGCACAGCGCGCTGGCGGCTATCCGCGACTGCCGTCATCCGACCGTCGCGCTGATCGACGGGATTTGTGTCGGCGGCGGCATGGAGATCGCCGCGTGCTGCGACATCCGCATTTGCGGGGAAAGCGCGCGCTTTGGCGCCCCCATAAACAGGCTTGGCCTCGTGATGGCCTACCCCGAAATCGAGGGTTTGCTCCGCCTCGTCGGCCGCGCAGGCACCTTGGAGATCTTGCTCGAGGGTCAAATATTCGGCGCCGCGCGGGCGATCCAGCTCGGCCTCGTGACGCGAGTTGTGGCCGACAGCGACGTTGAGAGCGAGGCCTATGCAGCGGCGCGGCGCATAGCCGACGGGGCGCCGCTCGTCGCCCGCTGGCACAAGGCGTTCATCAAGCGGCTGGAGAGCGGCGCGCCCCTCACGCCGGAAGAACTGGCCGAAGGTTACGCCTGCTATGCGACCGAGGATTTCAAAACCGGCTATAGCGCTTTTCTCGCCAAGGCCAAGCCAGACTTCAAGGGGCGCTGAATGTCCATCGAGCCAGAGCCACGCGGTCCGCTGAAAGGCATCAGGGTCATCGAACTGGCCCACATCATGGCCGGGCCGGTCTGCGGACTGATGCTGGCCGACATGGGCGCGGACGTCATCAAAGTCGAAAACGCCGATGGCGGCGACGACAGCCGCCGTTTCCTCCCGCCGGACATCAATGGCGAGTCCGCCGCATTCATGATGGTCAACCGCAACAAGCGCGGCATCGCCGTCAATCTCAAGCATGAGAAGGGGCGCGAAGTCGTACTGCGGCTGGTTGAAACGGCGGATGTGCTGATCGAGAATTACCGCTACGGCGCAATGGAGAATCTTGGGCTGGGCTACGAAACGCTGCGCGCCATCAATCCGGGTCTTATTTACTGCGAGATTTCCGGCTTCGGGCGCACGGGGCCTTATGCCGAGCGCGGCGGGTTCGATTTGATCGCGCAGGGAATGTCCGGGCTGATGGGCATTACGGGCGAGGGGCCGGGACGGCCGCCGGTCAAGGTCGGCGCGCCGGTGACGGACATCACCGCTGGCATTCTCGCCGCCATGGGCGTCGCCGCCGCTTACGCCCACAAGCTGAAGACCGGCCTTGGTCAGCGCGTCGATACCTCGCTGTTCGAGGCGGGCATTACGCTCACCTACTGGCAATCCGCAATTGCGCTGGCGACTGGCGTTTCGCCTGGGCCGATGGGATCGGCGCATCCGCTGAACGCGCCGTACCAATCCTTCGAAACGGCGGATGGGTGGATCAATGTGGGCGCCGCCAATCAGGCGAACTGGCTGCGGCTCCTGAACATCCTCGGCCGGCAGGATTTGGGCGACGACCCCCGCTTTGCCACGAACAGGGCGCGCATGGAAAATCTGGACGCTCTGGCGGGCGCGCTTTCCCCGCTATTCCTCGCGCGCGGCGCGCAGCAGTGGCTGACCGATTTCGAGGCGGCGGGCATTCCGGCCGGGCCGGTGCTCTCCATCACCCAGATGCACGCCGATCCGCAGACGATCGCGCGTGAAATGGTTACGACGCTGAGCCACCCGGACGCGGGAGAGGTGACGACGCTTGGATTCCCCGTCAAACTATCGGAGACGCCGGGGGGCGTCGTGCGGGCCGCGCCCCGGCTGGGTCAGCATACGCGCGAAACCCTGTTGAACGCGGGGTTTAGCGAGAGTGAAATTTCACAGCTCATTGAGGCTCGCGCCGTCGTTTGCAGCAATCAAGCGGCCGACACGAAAGCGTCATAGCCGACGCAGAATTGCAAGTTATTGTTTCTGCTGCACTAAATATCCTAAACATAATTCCGTGCTTTGTCCTGCTAAGGAACTATGCGCCTCAGCGTAACGTTTTGTGTCCAGATTGCCATTTACGGAAATGGCGACGCTACATGCGCTGGCTCGGCGCTTTCGACGAATGGGAGACTGGAATGGTCATAAAAAGAATTTTGATAGCAGCGCCGCTTGCGCTCGGCATCGCCTTCGCGGCGAATGTCGCGACGGCAGGCTCTGAAACCAATACGGCCGCAACTTCGCAACCGGCAACGACGCAACAGGCGGACAACATCGTTCTTGTTGGTCGCGGCGGCGGTGGCGGTGGCGGTGGTAAAGGCGGCGGCGGTGGTCGCGGCGGC
>JBGSLP010000391.1:0-1956 GCA_041740655.1 Alphaproteobacteria bacterium | reverse complement strand
GCGGGGATCGCCCTGCCTCGGCTGCCTGCGTGAGGGATTGCGTTGAACCGGGGAGCCGCGGACTTTAGCGTCGCGCATAGGCAGCCAAGGAGACGGCGATGAAACTCAACGTGATCCGGCACGGGACGGAGACGGGGGCGCCGCCGCTGATCATCGCGCACGGCCTTTTCGGATCGGCGCGCAACTGGGGCGTGATCGCAAAGCGGTTGGGGGAGCGCCGCCCGGTCGTGGCGGTCGATCTGCGCAACCATGGGGACAGTCCGCATGCGCCGGATCACGCCTATGCGGCGATGGCCGAGGATCTGGCGGCGGTGATCGCGGATCTGGACGGGCCGGTGGACGTGCTCGGGCATTCGATGGGCGGCAAGGTGGCGATGACGCTGGCCCTGAGCCGGCCGCAGGTCCTGCGCAGGCTGATCGTGGTGGACATCGCCCCGGTCGCCTATGGCCAGAGCCAGATGGAGTATGTGCGCGCGATGCAGGCGGTGGATCTGTCTGCGGTCACACGCCGCTCGGACGCCGACGCGCTGCTGGCGGCGCATGTGCCGGACGCGAGTTTGCGGGCGTTTTTCCTTCAGAGCCTCGCGGTGGAGCCGGAGGGCGCGCGCTGGAAGCTCAATCTGGAGGTGCTTGGCGACCAGATGCCGCTGATCATGGATTTTCCGGACATCGAGGGCGTGTTCGCGGGGCATGCGCTGTTCTTGTGCGGGGGGCTGTCCGATTATGTGCGCGCGGCGCACTGGCCGCAGATCCGGGCGCGGTTTCCGGCGGCGGAGCGGATTGACCTGCCGGGGGTCGGGCACTGGCTGCATGCGGAGGCGCCGAGGCCGTTTGGCGATGCGGTCGAGGCGTTTCTGGACCGCTGAGGCGTCCGTGGCGCCGGACGGCTTGTCATGCCGGAACTGCGCTGCTAATGCATCCTCGCGCGCCCCAGTAGCTCAGCCGGTAGAGCAACTGTTTCGTAAATAGTAGGTCGGCGGTTCGAGTCCGTCCTGGGGCACCAGCTCTCACCAAATGATAGAATAAAATCAGGTACTTGTGCAGATAGCCGCTTTCTCAATCCCCCTTATTGTCCCCTTCACAAGCTTTGATACCTGTACTGCCTGGGAAGAGACAAACAAATTATCTGCGCTTGCCGACGCGCAGTTCCGCTACAACCGCTACAATTTGGTTGGTCTCGAGAACGCCATCTGCAGCCCAGCCACGGACCGCCGCAACGCGCTCTTCGCCGGAAACGACGAAAGCGGCCCGTCATCAGCCCGCCTGAGTTCGCGAAGGAGGCGCATAGCGTAGCGCGCGAGGACTGATCGGGAGGCAGCGTAGACCGTAGCAGACGAGTTGGCTCTGGGAGCGCTAGAGCTTCGAGGTCCTCCCGCGCCGCTGGGTCGTGGAGCGGACCTTCGCCTGGCTCGGTCGATGCCGTCGATTAGCAAAGGACTGGGAAACATCCCTCGAAACCGCAACTGCATGGACCTTCATCGCCAGCATCAAAATCATGACCCGCAAGCTTGCAACACACTGTCAGGTCAATGAATTTTTGACTCCGGCTCTAAGGGCCGATCACTCCAACCGCAAAAGCAGATTGTATTGCCATGAGAGCCAACTCGTCACTACGGCGTGTGCGCTTCTTCCATCAGTCGGCGCATGAGCGATACTGCGCGGCTGGATTGTCGATCCATTTTAGTGACGATTGAAAAGTCGACCTTGAAGGCAATGTGCTCAGCGCCGCGTACTTCGGTAAGTGGCAGGCGCTCCGCCAAACTCTGGACGTAGTGCGTTGGAAGCAAGCCCACATGCGCACCGGTGCCAACGAGAGTTGCAACTGCCTCGAGGCCGCGCGCACGAACTCCGTCGCTAAGTCCGAGCTGCTTGATTGCAGCTGGAACGGGGTTGGTCTCCTCTGATCGAGCAACGAGAGTGAAGCCGCGCTGGACGAGTTCGTCGAGCGCTGGCACA
>JBGSLP010000390.1:0-1684 GCA_041740655.1 Alphaproteobacteria bacterium | reverse complement strand
TCGAGCGCGGTGTCACCGTCGAAGGCTCTTGGCCGCACTATAACGCTCCCAAACCGACCTCACGCAATGGATGCGTGGCGGATGGCAAACCAATAACATAGAGTTTTAGATCAGACGATACAAAATTATCTGAACACGGTTTTGTCCGTGAACGGGCGCGTAAAAAGCCTGTTTACCCGAATTTTCCTTACGATCGCGGCCAAGCTGGCACTGCGGCTCTGACTGTTGGGAGAGCCGCGAAAGGCTTCGAAAAGGTCATGGAGTAAGGTGCGACTGTTTTAGCCAGCGCGAGAATGAACTTGTCCTCAGTGGGCAATAGGAGCCTCGACCGCAGGTCTAAAAGAAGACCCTTAGGTGGCTCTCTTGGGGGCCGGGCGCCGAACGCCAATCGGTCGTGTCTCGTCATCATGAACGAACCTGGGCGCTGGATCATCAATGCCGTCCGGCTTTCGTAACCGAGCTTAAACGATAGCATCGGCTGTTATCCATTCTCGTTCATGGCGCATCAAGAAATCAGCAGCCAAACGCTGGAATCAATAATCGCGGCGCCGCTCGATGCTTCAACACCTCGGCCAATGCGGCGGCGCATCGCCTCGCTCCCAGCTAACGGCTCCGTGTGACGAGCGCACAGTAACATGGCTGCTAGGGGAGGGCCGCCACGGCGAAGCTCATCCCTGTCGCGGTGGCCGTGACGATCAGGCCAGCCAGTACAACGCTGTGCGTCATCGCGCACTTCATAATGCAGGTCGGGAGCGCGCAAGGAATGAAGCCTGTCGCGACGGCGACCGCGCGACCGCGCGTTACCTTAAAGAATACACCGCATATGCGCCAAAACAGCAGAGTGTCGCTCAATGAATGTTTTACAAACTAATACAAAGTTTCAATGTTTATTGAGACAAATTGGCCCATGTTTGTAAAACATTTCTTGTTTTAAAACAGCGACTTATGGATAAAAAAACCAGCCTTCTAAGCTGGGGGTTGCTGGTTCGAACCCAGCCGGGATCGCCAACGCCCCGCCCTCGCTGGCAACGCCTTGAACTTCGCCATGAACCGCCGGTCGATCCAGTCTTTCAGCCGCCATACCCATGCCCCCTCGAATGTGACGCCGTTGCGCGTGCCGATGGCGTAGCGCTCGCCGGTGGAGATCAGATAGAGCGCGTCCTGCTGCGGCGTGTAACTTTTCAGCGGTTGGCCTAGGGCGGCGCGGCGCAGGTTTTCCACCAGCACCGGGCCTTGCCGTACGGCGTAGACGCCGGATTTTGGCAGGTTACGGCCTTCCAGCGAAGCAATGTCGCCCGCCGCAAAAACACGGGGGTCGGTCGCCGTCTGCAATGTCGAGGTGACGGCGATGAAACCTCGGGCATCCAGCGCCAGCCCGGTTTCAGCCAGCCAGGGCGCGGGCGCCGCCTCGGTTGTCCAGAAAATTTCATCGAAGGTCTGGGGCGCGCCCGCCTCCAGATGCAGCGTGCGGTCTTCGACTCGTGTGACTCGCCCGCCCGCCATCACCTCAACGCCGCGGCGGAGCATTTCCTGCGTGAAACGCCTGCGCATGGCGGTCGGAAAGCCCGCTAGCGCGCCGTCGCCGGGGGTGACGATAGCGAACCGCAAGCCGTCCGGATCGAATCCGGCGATTGCCGCATCGCGTCGCAAACGCCGCTCCAGCGACAGCGCCAGTTCCGTGCCG
>JBGSLP010000389.1:0-2340 GCA_041740655.1 Alphaproteobacteria bacterium | reverse complement strand
AATTGCGGCGGCGATAGTCTCGGTCTGTTTGGCGTTCAACTCGCCTGTCATCGGCGTCTCGATGAAACCCGGCGCGATGCAGTTCGCGGTGATGCCGCGCGATGCGACCTCGCGGGCGAGCGATTTCGTCATGCCGATCATGCCTGCTTTGGACGCCGCATAGTTGCCCTGTCCGGGATTGCCCAGCACCCCCGATATCGAGGCGATGTTGACGATGCGGCCATAGCGCCGGCGCATCATGCCCCGAAGAGCCGCGCGGCATAACGCGAATGTGGACGTGAGGTTGATGGCGATGACATCATCCCATTCCTCGTCCTTCATGCGCATGAAGAGGTTGTCGCGCGTGATCCCCGCATTGTTGACAAGGATATGCAGATCTCCGGTGGCGGCCTCCACCTCGGAGACCAGCTTGCTCACCGCCTCGCGGTTCTTGAGGTCGCAGGGGAAAACGGGGGTCGTGATCGAGAACTCGGCTCCCAGCGCTCCGAGCTTTTCGCGATTCGTGCCGGAGATGACGACTTTCGCGCCCTGAGCCTGAAGGGCTTTCACGATAGCTCCGCCAATGCCGCCCGTCGCGCCTGTGACCAGCGCCGTTTTGCCTTCGAGATTGAACATCGCATAACTCCGGAATAATTGCCGATCAGTTCGCCAGCGTCTTTGCGAAAGCGTCTACATCCTGCGGCGTTGAAATGCTGATCGTGTCGAGATCGGGCGATATGCGCCGCGCGAGGCCGCTCAGAACCTTGCCAGCCCCCGCCTCGACAACGGTGCGCACACCCTGGTCCACCATATATTCCATCGACTCTCGCCAGCGGACGGCGCCCGTCACCTGCTCCACTAGCCTCTGCTTTATTTCCGCCGGATCGGATATGGCGCTAGCGAGGACGTTCGACACCAGTGGCACGCTCGGCGCCCTGACGGAAACGCCTGCGAGCGCCTTTTCCATGACATCTGCGGCAGGCGCCATCAGCGCCGAATGAAACGGAGCGCTGACAGCAAGAAGCATCGCCCGGCGGACGCCATAATCTTTAGAGAGCGCCACCGCGCGTTCCACGGCGACCCGATGTCCGCTAATGACGACCTGGCCCGGCGCATTATCGTTTGCCGCCTGGCAAACTAGGTCTTCGGCGGCGACGGCGGCCAGCTTCGATGCAATATCGAAATCGGTTCCCAGAAGCGCCGCCATTGCGCCTTCCCCGACAGGCACCGCTCGCTGCATAGCTTCCCCGCGCAGATGCAAAAGACGAGCGGCGTCTTTCAGATTGATCGAATTAGCGGCGGCGAGCGCGGAATATTCGCCAAGCGAATGCCCGGCGACGAACGCTGCGCTGCGACGCAGCTGGTAATCGAGGCTAGTTTCCAGAACGGCGATGACCGCCAGAGAGACCGCCATGAGAGCTGGTTGCGCATTCTCTGTCAGTGTGAGATCGGCCTCGGATTCGCCCCAGATGATGGCGGAGAGTTTTCGCCCTAGAGCGTCGTCAACCTCGTCGAACACGGCCTGCGCCGCCGGAAAAGCCTGCGCGAGTTCGCGCCCCATGCCCAGATGCTGGCTGCCTTGCCCGGGAAATATGAACGCTGTCGTCATGACTTTGTAAAGCCGTCGTTGTTGCTTGCTGCCGTGCGATTGAATGACACCGTTTTATGACGCACTGTCAAGATCGTTGGCGGGCGGCGCTGGAAAACCGTTGCAATGGTTGGCGATTACAGTATAACACTTGGCAACCCGGTCGGAGGCTGAACGGGAAATGCTCGCACTCGCCATCATAAGCGTGCGAAGCAGCGTCTAAACTAAGCTCAATCCTGTTTAGTGATGACCGCCAGGCGCTTGTAGCGTTTGGTTTTCCTGGTGTTTCCGCTCTTTCGAGATGACCTTTGAGCCTTTCCAGCGGTTCAAAAGGGGCTTCGCGCCGGGTCGCAACTTTGGAAAGGCGACAAAACGCATGGCGTTATACGAACACGTATTCATGGCTCGGCAGGACATCACCGCCGCGCAGGTTCAGGCTCTGATCAAGGCCTACCAGACCATCATCGAAGAAGGTGGCGGCAAGGTCGGCAAGACCGAGTACTGGGGCCTGAAGTCTATATCCTACAAGATCAAAAAGAACCGCAAGGCGCATTATGCGCTGATTAACATTGACGCTCCCCATCAGGCGGTGACGGAGATGGAGCGGCAGATGAGCATCTCGACCGACGTCATCCGCTTCATGACCATCCGTGTAGACGAGTTGGAGGAAAAGCCTTCGGCCGCCATGCGCCGCTCCGACGAGCGTGAGCGTGAGCGTGGCGACCGTGGCGATTTCCGCGGCGGCGACAGGGGTGGTGATCGTGGCGGCGACC
>JBGSLP010000388.1:0-1654 GCA_041740655.1 Alphaproteobacteria bacterium | reverse complement strand
CTGGATTGTCTGTGGATCGAAAAACGTCATGGAAACTGTCCTAACGCAAACACAAGTGCATTCAATACTGTCAGAGCACGCCAACTTCATTCAAAAAACGAAGATTGTCGTGCTTGAAGCAATGACTTGGACAGCACTGTGAATACAGACCAGAGTATAAGTCAACCCTGTTGTCTGGCGTCAGGCGGTGGATACAATGGGTTATGCGCCGTCGCTCAGGCAGCGGGGCGCAGACGGAGCGGAAACTCAAGCACCGCCATGACGAACCCGCGGCTGTCATCCATCGCCTCGTTCCAAAGGGAGAGATAAGTCGGGGTCGATGGCAGCACGCGCCCCATGACCTCTCCATGATCGAAATGAAGCTCGGCTTCGAACTTCTTTGCAATCCGCTGCATTTTGCGGTTCTCCGCGAGGCAGTTCATATAGAGCCGCGAGATGCCCCGGTTGCGAGCCGCGCGCACGAGTCGCCCGAGCAGTTCGGAACCGACGCCGCGATTCTGGAAATCCGTTTCGACCGAAAAGGCGCCTTCCGCATCGGCCGAGAACGCCTCGCCGATATGGCGCATTTCCGCCGCGCCGCGCATCTCGCCGTCGTGGAAATAGCCGTAAACGAGGCTGTTCATACCGCTGGTGCGCTCGACATACTCGTTGATAAATTCGTCGCTGACCGGCATGCCGAAGCGTAACCGTCGGCTTTCGGTATCCAGTCGCAGCAGATGGTCGCGGAATTTTTGCAACTCCGTCGCCCACATTTTCCGGATCGTTCCTCCCCAGATTTGAGATTCATACATTCGAACCGCTTTCTGGTTATGTCTTTCGCCGTGCATCATTGCCGCTAATATGGCGGGTCGAAGGCCCGGCGGCAAAGAGCCTTGACGTCATGGACGCCATGCGCGCACTGCATGGCGTTTTGATATTTCAGCATGTTGTACGGTAACCGCCTGTGAAAGCGACCAGTCAAGAAACGTTGATGAGCGAGGGCGAGCGGCGCTCCCGCACGATGCGCGCGGTCAAGTCGAAGGATACGGGCGCTGAAATGGCGGTTCGCCGACTCGTCCATGGGCTCGGCTTTCGCTATCGGCTGCATGGCGCGGACCTGCCCGGCAAACCGGACCTCGTTTTCCGCTCCCGTCGTAAGGTGATTTTCGTGCACGGCTGCTTCTGGCATGGCCATGACTGCGGGCGCGGCTCGCGCAAGCCGAAGCAGAACAGCGATTATTGGAGCGGAAAGATCGCCCGTAATGCAGCCCGTGACGCGCTGACGCTCGCGAGGCTGAAGGATATGGGCTGGTTCGCGCTCGTCGTATGGGAGTGCGAAATCCGAAACTCGCAGCAGCTATCGGCGCAGGTTCGCTCGTTTTTATGCCCCGCAACTGTAAACGAGGCCTAGAACCAGCGTGCCGAGAGCAATCCGGTAGTACGCGAAGGGGGCAAAGCCGATATTGCTGACAATCGCTAGGAAAGGCTTCACCACAAGCAGGGCCGCGATGAACGCCGAGACAAATCCGACAGCGATCACGCCGCCATCGGCAAAGCTTAACAGATCGCTGTTCTTGTAGGCGTCATAAGCGAACGCTGCGCTCATCGTTGGGATGGAGAGGAAGAACGAGAATTCAGCCGCCGCTCGCCGATCGAGGCCAAGCAGCAACCCGCC
>JBGSLP010000387.1:0-2905 GCA_041740655.1 Alphaproteobacteria bacterium | reverse complement strand
ATGCTCGGCTTTTTCCTGGGGTGGACCGGCGGCCTTGGACGCGGGCGCGCCCTGAGCGTGGGCGAAGTCAAGTTTTCCGGCATGGTGCTGCCAACCGTCAAAAGGATCGAATATGTCGTCGATCTCAAGAAGGTCATACGGCGCAAGTTTACGCTCGGGATTGGCGATGGCATGCTGAAAGCCGACGGCGAGCCAATTTATGCCGCCAAGGATTTGCGCGTCGGACTTTTTGGAGCGGACAGCGTCGCCGCAAATCCAGCAAGCTGAAGCACTGCATGTCGCGTTGCTGGCGGATAAAAAGGGGGGATTGAATGAGGCGTGTTGTGGTCACCGGAATGGGGATCGTCTCATCCATCGGCGCGAACGCGGCTGAGGTTACTGCGTCGTTGCGGGAGGGCAAATCCGGTCTCGTCGTGGCCAAGGATTACGTGGATCGCGGCTTCCGCTGTCAGGTGCATGGCGAGCCAGCGCCGGGTTGGGAAGAGCATATCGACCGCAAGGTGCGCCGTTTTATGGGCGCGGGCGCCGGGTGGAATTACATCTCCATGAAGCAGGCTATTGCCGATGCGGGGCTGGAGCAGGCCGAAATTTCGCACGAGCGCACAGGCCTCATCATGGGGTCCGGCGGGCCTTCTACAAAAGCCATTGTCGCGGCGGCAGATACAACGCGGGAGCGCGGGCCCAAGAAGGTCGGACCTTTCGAGGTGCCGAAATCCATGTCGAGCACAAACTCGGCGACGCTTGCAACGCCATTTCAGATAAAGGGCGTGAACTATTCGATTTCCTCCGCGTGCTCGACGTCCGCGCACTGCATCGGCAACGCGGCCGAACTCATACAGTGGGGCAAACAGGACATCATTTTCGCCGGCGGGGGCGAGGAACTGGACTGGACGCTTTCGGTCCTGTTCGATGCCATGGGCGCCATGTCCTCCAACTTCAACGACACGCCGGAGAAAGCCAGCCGCGCCTATGATGTCAACCGCGACGGCTTCGTCATCGCTGGCGGCGCGGGCGTCCTCGTGATGGAGGAACTGGAGCACGCGAAAGCGCGCGGCGCGACGATTCATGCGGAATTTGCTGGCTATGGCGCCAACTCCGACGGCTTCGACATGGTGCAGCCATCCGGCGAAGGCGCCGCGCGCTGCATGAAGCTCGCGATGCAGACCGTGCCGGAGCGGATCGACTACATCAACCCGCATGCGACATCGACGCCCATTGGCGACCAGCGCGAAGTCGAGGCGCTGCGGCAGGTGTTTGGCGACAACATGCCCCCGATCTCGGCTACAAAATCGCTGACCGGGCACTCGCTGGGCGCGGCGGGCGTTCAGGAGGCGATCTATTCGATGCTGATGATGAAACACGGCTTCATCAGCGCCTCCGCCAACATTGACGAACTCGATCCTGAATTCAGCGATGTCCACATCGCGCGGAAGCGGATTGATGACGCGAAGCTGAATACGGTGATGTCCAACAGCTTCGGCTTTGGCGGCACCAACGCAACCCTCATTTTCAAACGTTACGAGGCCTGATGCGTCCTCCGGCTGCGGTGGGATGAAGGGCCAGGCAAACGGAGAAGTTATATGACGAGCATTGATATCGCGAAGCCGGGGCCGTTAATGGCGGGCAAGCGCGGCCTCATAATGGGCGTGGCGAATGACCGCTCCATAGCCTACGGTATCGCACGGGTGCTTGCGGGGCAGGGCGCCGAACTGGCGTTCACCTATCAGGGAGACGCGTTCGGGCGCCGCGCGGTGCCGCTGGCGGAGGGACTTGGCGGCACGATCATCGCCCCATGCGATGTCAGCGACCTTGCCTCGGTCGACGCCGTATTCTCGCAAATCCGCGAGAAATGGGGATCGCTCGATTTCGTCGTGCATGCGCTGGCATTTTCGGATCGCAACGAGTTGAAGGGCCGTTATGCGGACACGACGCGCGATAATTTCACCAATACGATGGTTATATCGTGCTTCTCCTTCACCGAGATCGCCAAGCGCGCCGCCGCGCTCATGACCAATGGCGGCTCGATGATCACGCTGACCTATGGCGGCTCAATGCGCGTTGTGCCTCGCTATAACGTCATGGGCGTGGCAAAGGCGGCGCTCGAGGCGTCTGTGCGCTATCTCGCCATGGATTTCGGGCCGCAAGGCGTGCGCGTCAATGCGCTGTCGCCGGGGCCGATGCGGACGCTGGCTGGCGCGGGGATTTCCGATGCGCGCGTGCTGTTCAACTATCAGAAGATGCACTCGCCGCTTGGCCGCACCCCATCGCTTGATGAAGTCGGCGGCGCCGCGCTTTACCTGCTGTCGGATTTGTCTACCGCGGTGACCGGCGAGGTTCACTACGTCGACAGCGGCTATAATATAGTCGCCATGCCGCGCCCGGAAACCATCAAGGAGTCCGGCGAGGGCACGACCGGCGAAGGGAATGGCGAGGCGCTGCGCACGACCGCCCCACCACAGGCCGCCGAGTAATCCGGCACGGGTCGTTTTAGAACGAGGAGCCCGGCGTTTGCAAAAACGCTAATTCCTCGTCTGTGGACGTCCGGCCAAGGACGGCGTTTCGGTGCGGATAGCGCCCGAATTGCGAGATGATCGCATGATGGCGCCACATGAAATCCAGCCGCTCCTTGTCGCCGAGTTCCCCGTAAAGGCGAAGCCCTACATCCTGCACCGACAAATCCTCCGAATGCATGTAGGGCATGTACAGAAAGCCCCTTTCCTCGTCCGAAAGCTGCCGGTCGAGGCCCGCAGTGATCGTTTCGCGAGCAATTTCCAGCGCCAGATCGTCGGTCGCGAACGCCTCGGCGACGCCGCGGAACATGTTGCGCGGAAACTGGTCGAACAACAGCACGAGAGCCAGCGCGCCGCGGGCGTCATCCTGCCACTCTGAATAAGCGCCCTCACGG
>JBGSLP010000386.1:0-4389 GCA_041740655.1 Alphaproteobacteria bacterium | reverse complement strand
GTGAATACCGCATCCGTTGCCGCGCGCGACGGGCAGATCGGCCAGATCGCCTATGCGGCGTCGAAGGGCGGCGTGGCGTCCATGACGCTTCCAGCCGCGCGCGATCTCGCCAAGGACGGCATCCGCGTCATGGCGATCCTGCCCGGACTGTTCGACACTCCGATGTTCGCCGGACTGCCGGATGACGCGCGCGCGGCGCTGACCTCGGGCGTGCCGTTTCCGTCGCGGCTTGGCTCGCCCGCCGAATATGGCGCGCTGGTTCGCCACATCTGCGAGAACGACATGCTGAACGGGGAATGTATCCGACTTGACGGCGCCGTCCGGCTGGCTCCGAAGTAACTGCCTGACCGTTTGGCCAAGTCAACAATGACGCGCGCCATTTCACCGCGTTGGCGCGAGTTGTGCGCGCGAATAAACTTATTACATGAACAATAAAATCATTGCTGCGCCGCGCATACTTTTTGTCTGCCTTGGAAATATTTGCCGCTCGCCCATGGCGGAGGGCGTATTTCGCGCTGCGGCGGAGTCGGCGGGGCTGAGTGTGACCGTTGATTCGGCAGGCACCAGCGACTTCCATGAAGGAAATCCGCCGGATCGTCGCGCACAGGCGACCTTGCGCGCCAAGAGCATCGACATTTCAAAGTTGCGCGCCCGGCAGGTTGGTAAGGCCGATTTTGCAGCATTCGACTACATGATCGCTATGGACGCAAACAACCTGAGCGATCTGCAAAGACTTGCGCCACCGGATTATCAGGGCGCGATCAAATTATTTCTCGATTACGCGCCGCACGAAAGCGTCCGAGAGATTCCAGACCCCTATTTCGGCAAGGATGATGGCTTTGAGGCCGTTTATCGTCTGATCGCGCAGGCAAGCGACGGACTGCTTGCGGAAATTCGGAACAAGGCCGCGAATTCGCCTACTTGATCGTCCATTCGAGCCGGACAAATCAGCAGCAGGGGTCAAACATGGCGATGATCAAAACCTCGGACGGTACTGAGCTTTATTACAAGGACTGGGGCTCCGGGAAACCGATTGTCTTCAGCCACGGTTGGCCTCTCAACGCCGACATGTGGGAATATCAGATGGAGTTTCTGGCCTCCCACGGCCTGCGCTGCATCGCGCATGACCGGCGCGGGTTTGGCCGCTCCTCGCAGCCATGGACCGGCGGCGACTACGACACTTTCGCGGATGACCTTGCCGCGCTCATCAACGCGCTTGACTTGCAGGACGTTACGCTCGTCGGCTTTTCGATGGGCGGCGGCGAAGTCGCCCGCTATATTGGTCGTCACGGCTCAAACCGCGTATCGAAGGCGGCGCTGCTCGGCGCGGTGACGCCGTTCCTGCTCAAGACCGCCGACAACCCCGACGGCGTGGATAAATCCGTGTTCGACGGCATGCGAGCCGGCATCACCGCTGACCGGGCCGAGTTTTTCAACGGCTTTGGTAAGGTCTTCATGGGCGCGGATAGACCCGGCTCGAAAGTCTCCCCCGGCGCGCTCACCCAAACGCACAGCATGGCGCTGATGGCTTCGCTTAAAAGCACGCTCGATTGCGTTATCGCCTTTTCTGAGACGGACTTCCGACCCGACCTGAAGGCGTTCAGCATGCCGACGCTCATCGTGCACGGGGATGACGACGCCATTGTGCCGATCGACCTGACCGCGCGTCTTGCCGCCCAGATGGTCACGGGATCGAAACTCGAGGTCTATCCGGGCGCGCCGCACGGCTTCTGCTTCACCCACAAGGACCGCCTCAACGCCGACCTGCTGGCGTTCATCAACGGCTAGATTTACGAAAAGGACGCACCGCGCAGGCCGGGGCGTCTACTCTTCCTCGTCGCTCTCGCCTTTTGGCGAATAGAGCGAATAATACTCCTCCGCCACGTAAGGGCCGCCGCCCTTGAACGAGCGCGCCGAGAACAGGGCAAAACGTTTCACGGGGAACGAAACTTTCAGGCCGCCGCCAAACTGCGTGAGGTAATCGGCGATATCTCCGGCATTGGCGTAGCGCAAGCGCGCCAGCGTGACATGCGGCGTGTAATTCTTCGCGTCAGGAGCTAGCCCCGCCTGCCTCGCAGCTTTTTCGTGCAGCTTCTGCAAGCGTGTGAGCGGCTCGGACGGCTTGACGCCCGCCCAGATCGAGCGCGGCTTATCGCCTCCGAAACTGCCCAGATGGTCGATTTCCACGTCAAACATCGGAGCCTCGATATCGGCGAGCGCGTCGGCAAAATCTCGCGCCTGCATGTCGTCGAGGTCGCCCGCAAAGCGAAGTGTGATGTGATAATCGGAAGCCTCGATCCAGCGCGCGCCGGAAATTCCCGCCCGGAGCATCGAAAGGCGTAGGGCCACCTCTTGCGGCGTCTCGATCGCGGTGAAAAGCCTTGGCATTTACTTGCGTCGTTCCATGGTGAAATTCGAGTAGCAATCCCGGCTCGGAAGATTTGACTTTCCCTTCATGGCATCGCCAAGCGCCTCGCCGAGGTTCACGCCCTCGTCCTTCTCCCGCACGCCGACCATGATCACCGGGCGCTGCCAACTCGTGTCGCCCTTGTCGGCACTCGCGCAGGCTCCCTTATACTGTCCTAGATTGAGCTGCCATACCACAGCCCCTTCGCCGCGCGCGGTCGCCAGCCATTGCGCCGCAGTCGACGCACGCCGCGCCGCACGCTCGGACTCCTCCACCACGTCGCCCTCCTGACTGGCGACGCCAACGCCGATCACGTCTGCCGAACGTGCAATTCCGTTGCGGAAATCGTCCGCGAAAAGCGCCTGCACTTCACCATCGGTCAGAATGCGGCCATCGCGGGCGAGATGTTTGTCGTCCTTGCGCGCCCAGGTGTACTCCTTCGGCAGCACGGCGACATCGAATGCGGCGCGGCGACCGGCAAGATCAACGCCGTCGATCGGGAAAACCACAGCTTGCCCCCACCGGATCGTGGTCACTTCGACCTTGGGCTGCGGCGGTGTCGGCTCGACCGGCTTTGGCTGCACGATCTCGACTGCGGGCTTAGGCGGAAACCATGTGTCGACGAGTTGCGGATTGGCGACGACCACTGCGCCCGCCGTCACGACGGCGCCTGCGGTGACGGTGCTGGCGGTCGCAACTGTGTTCGCCTTGATCAGGCTGACCAGCAAGTCAATCCGCTCCCGCCACGTGTCGACCTTGTCATACCAGTCGTACAGCTTTTTGACCGTAGCAAACCGCTCACGCTTCTGCGGTTGCCCGGCACCTGGCGCCTTTTCCTCGTTTTGAACTGTCATGGATCGCCCCCGCTTCCAGACTTAATAACCTAATACAAACGCCGCCCCGGAGCCATGGCCGGTTTTATCACTATCGGGGTATTTTTTCTTGCGCCCCCCGCGCGTGCAAATTAGCGTGCGCAGATAATCATTCGGAGACTTCGCCATGGCCTTCATAGCCGACGCCCTCGACCGCGTGCAGCCCTCGCCAACCATCGCCGTCTCCATGAAGGCGCGCGAGTTGAAGGCTGCTGGCAAGGACGTCATCGGCCTCGGCGCGGGCGAACCGGATTTCGACACGCCAGATAACATTAAGGAAGCCGCCATCGACGCAATTCGGCGCGGCGAGACCAAATACACCGATGTCGGCGGCATCCCGGAGCTGAAAAAGGCGATCGCCGCCAAGTTCAAGCGTGAAAACGGGCTGGACTACAAACCAGAGCAGTGCTTCGTCTCGCCCGGCGGCAAACCGATCATCTACAACGCCATCATGGCGACGGTGAACCCCGGCGACGAGGTCATCATCCCCGCCCCCTATTGGGTTTCCTATCCCGACATCGTGCTGCTGGCGGGCGGCAAGCCGGTGATCGTCGAGGCGGGGATCGAGACCAAGTTCAAGCTCCAGCCGGATGTACTCGAAGCGGCGATCACGCCGAAAACCAAGTGGCTGATCTTCAACCACCCGTCGAACCCGACGGGCGCCGCCTACACGCGCGATGAGCTAAAGGCGCTTACTGACGTGCTCATGCGCCATCCGCACGTGTGGCTGCTGACCGACGACATGTACGAACACCTTGTTTATGACGGCTTCGAGTTTTTCTCCCCCGCGCAGCTGGAGCCGGGCCTGTACGATCGCACGCTCACGATGAACGGCGTATCGAAAGCCTACGCCATGACCGGCTGGCGAATCGGCTATTGCGCCGGGCCGGAGAAGCTCATCAAGGCGATGAACAAGCTGCAATCGCAGTCCACGTCGAATGCGACCTCGATCAGCCAGTGGGCGAGCGTCGAGGCGCTGAACGGCCCGCAGGATTTCATCAAGGAGCGCGCCGAGGTGTTCAAGGGCCGCCGCGATCTGGTCGTGTCGATGCTCAATCAGGCGCCGGGCATCGAATGCCCAAGCCCGGAAGGCGCGTTTTACGTGTACCC
>JBGSLP010000385.1:0-8575 GCA_041740655.1 Alphaproteobacteria bacterium | reverse complement strand
ATGGGCCAAGCTGCGCGACGACACTCCGATGATGCTGACGGAGGCGGACCTGGAGCAGCTTCGCGGCGTGATCGAGCGCATCTCGGCGCCTGAGGTCGTGGATATTTATCTGCCGCTGTCCCGGCTGCTGAATTTCTATGTTAGGGCCGCGCAGGCGCTGCACTCGGCGTCCTCAAGGTTTCTGCATCAGACCGAGGCGAAGGTGCCATTCATCATCGGCATGGCGGGCAGCGTGGCGGTGGGCAAAAGCACCTCCGCCCGCGTACTGCGTGAGCTGCTGGCGCGATGGACGAAGCATCACCAGAAGGTCGATCTCGTGCCGACCGATGGTTTCCTCCTGCCGAACGAGACGCTCGAGGCGCGGGGACTGATGAGCCGCAAGGGCTTTCCCGAGAGCTATGACCAACAGCGGCTTCTGCAATTTCTGGCGGATGTCAAAGCGGGGCGGCCCGGCATCGTGGCGCCGGTCTATTCGCATTTCGACTATGACATCAAGCCGGGCCAGACCATCACGGTGGACCGGCCAGACATTCTCATCGTCGAGGGGCTCAACGTATTGCAGCCGGCCAAGCTGCCGAAGGATGGCGAGGCGATCCCGTTCGTATCGGATTTTTTCGATTTTTCGATTTATATAGACGCGAATGAGGACGTTATCGAGGATTGGTATGTCACGCGCTTCATGACGCTGTGGCGAACGGCATTCCGCGATCCCGGCGCGTATTTTCATCGCTATTCGCATCTGAACGAAACGCAGGCGCGGGATAAGGCGCTCCATATCTGGAAAACCATCAACCTGATCAACCTGCGCAAAAACATTCTGCCGACCCGCCCACGTGCGGACCTCATCCTGAAAAAGGGCCGCGATCACTCCATCGAGCGGGTTGCCTTGCGGAAGCTTTAACGCTCGGGCGAATATTCGCGCTGGGGAAGCAATAAAGCGTTCTGCAATCGATAGACGTGTTAACGTGCCCTAAAGGCAAGGGCGGCGCATTTTTGAAGACGCGCCACTCGGGCCTCCCGGTAGCGGTTCTGCATATGCGGACCTCCGGTTTTTGAGAAGGGCCGGTTATGGCTGCCAGCGTGCCGTCGAGTGCGGAAATCGTCAACAACCTGGCGCTGGCCGTTGTCGCATCCTCCCATATGCCGCTTCTGTTGCTGGATAGCGACCTGACCGTGATTGCGGCGAGCGCATCTTTCTGCCGGGCGTTCAACGTAAATTGCGCGAACCTCTCCGACCGCAAACTTTCAAGTCTTGGCGGTGGGGAATGGGATACCCCCCAGCTGGCTGCGCTGCTTTACGCGACCGCTTCCGGTTTTGCGGAAGTTGAAGCCTACGAGATGGATCTCGTTCGCCAAGGCGAGAGCGTCCGCCGTCTTATCCTCCATGCGCAGAAGCTGGATTACGCAGATGCAGGTAATGTTCGCCTGATCCTGTCGATCTCCGACGTCACCGAGGCGCGGATAAGCGACAAGCTGAAAGACGATCTGCTGCGGGAGAAGTCCATTCTCCTGCAGGAATTGCAGCACCGCGTGGCGAACAGCCTTCAGATCATTGCCAGCGTGCTTATGCTGAGCGCCCGCCGAGTGCAGTCGGAGGAAACGAGGGCTCATCTATTTGACGCGCACCACCGCGTCATGAGCGTTGCATCGGTTCAGCAGCAACTTGCTCCTTCGAGACTTGGGGATGTGGCCCTGCGGCTGTACTTTACGGATCTTTGCCGAAGTATCGGCGCTTCCATGATCCGGGATCACAATCAGATATCGCTCGATGTCACCGTTGACGAAAGCGTCAGATCGGCCGATGTATCCGTCAGTCTCGGGCTTATCGTAACCGAGCTAGTGATCAACGCGCTCAAGCACGCGTTTCCGGGGCATCGCAAGGGAAAAATCACGGTTGATTATTCCTCTGGCGCCGGCGAGTGGGAGCTGAAGGTGACGGACAATGGAATTGGAATGCCGAAAGATTATGACTCTTCAAAATCCGGTCTCGGTACAAGCATCATTGAAGCGCTGGCCAAACAACTCAACGCAGTGGTGAAAGTAGCCAGTGCCGAGCCGGGAACTGTCGTATCAATTGTATGCAAGCCAGCATCCGTTTAAAATAGTCGCGCGGTAGGCCGCTAGTAAACTTTGGGAGTGAAAGTCGGAATGTCAGCCGAAACATCTACAGCATTGCTCTATGTCGAGGACGATATTTTGACCCAGGACGTGGTCGTGAGAGCTCTTGAGGAAGCCGGTTACGAGGTGGTGGTAACATCCGATGGCGAGGAAGCGCTGGCAAAACTGAATGAAGGCGTCCAGTTTCGCGCGCTCATCACGGACATCAATCTCGGCGCTGGGCCAACCGGATGGGATGTCGCGCGAGAGGCGCGCGCGCTGCAAAACGCTCTGCCAGTGGTCTATGTAAGCGGGGACAGCGATAAGGAGTGGAGCGAAAAGGGCGTGCCCATGAGCGTGATGATTGCGAAGCCTTTCGCGCCCGCGCAGGTGGTGGTCGCCGTGTCGTCTCTGCTGGTCAAAGCCGACACGCAGATTTAGGCGCAACGTTAGCGTACGGGTTGAGCAACCGAAGTCTCGACGCCGGAACGCGGCTCCGAGCTATGGACGCGACCGATGAGCGTATAGACGGTCGGCACGACGAACAGGGTGAGCAGTGTGCCCAAGGTCATGCCGCCGACGATCACCCATCCGATCTGAGAGCGGCTCTCGGCGCCCGCGCCAGTCGCAAGCGCCAACGGCACCGCGCCAAACACCATTGCGCCGGTCGTCATCAGAATGGGCCGCAGCCGCAATGTCGCCGCCTCGATGACAGCGTCCAGCCGCTCGCGTCCAGCCTCCTGCTGCTGATTGGCGAACTCGACGATCAGGATGCCGTGCTTGGTGATCAGCCCGACAAGCGTGATCAGCCCGATCTGCGAATAAACGTTGATGGTCGACCCCGTGAGATAAAGCGCCATCAGCGCGCCGGTCATCGAAAGCGGCACCGTCAGCATGATGATGATCGGATCGCGGAAGCTCTCGAACTGCGCGGCGAGCACGAGGTATATGAACGCCAGCGCGAGAATGAAAACCACGGCGAGGCTCTGGCCGGACGAGCGAAACTCACGGCTCTGACCGGCGAGATCGGTGCGGATGGTGCCCGGCAGCGCGGTTGACGCCGCCTGCTCAAGCACGGCGATGCCATCGCCCAGCGCGTATCCAGGGTTCAGGTTTGCGGAAATTGTGACGGAGCGGAGCTGATTGAAGCGCTTCAGCTCTTTGGGCGCAACGGTTTCCTCGATGCTGACCACGTTGGACAACTGCACCATCTGGCCCGTCGGCGAGCGCAGATAAATGCGCGACAACGCCTCCGGCGAGGCGCGATCCTCGGCTGCAAGCTGAATGAAGGCGTCGAACTGCTCGCCATCCACTTCGAATCGCGTCACCTGCCGCCCGCCGAGCATCGTCTCAAGCGTGCGCCCGATCACCGTGATGTCGAGGCCAAGGTCCGCGACTTTCGGGCGGTTGAGGCGGACGGTGAATTCCGGCTTGTTGAGCTTGAGGTCGCTGTCGATGTTCGTGAGCACCGGGTTGTTCCGAACCTCGGCCAATATCTTGTCCACGTACTCTTGGAGCTGTTCGTAGGTTCCCGACGTTTGCAACACGAACTCGACTGGCCTGCCGCCGCCGCGTTCGCCAAACGAGGACGGGTTCGTCGCATTTGCCCGAACGCCGGGGATGCGGCGCAGCTTGGCGGCGACTTCCGCTACGATCTGCTGCTGGTTCCGGTCGCGATCTTCCCAATCCTTCAGCCGTCCGATGACTCGAAAATTGGTAATGTCCGGTTGTCCTACAATGGTCAGCACCGACTCAATCTCCGGCGCCTTTGCAAGAATAGCCTGCGCCTGCGCAGCGTAGCGGCCTGTGAAAGCGAGCGTCGCTCCCTCCGGCGCCGTGCCACGCACGATCACCAGGCCACGATCTTCGACCGGAGCGAGTTCCGACTTCAAAATGCTGAAAAATACGACGC
Source organism: Alphaproteobacteria bacterium (assembly GCA_041740655.1). Lineage (GTDB taxonomy): Bacteria > Pseudomonadota > Alphaproteobacteria > Rhizobiales > Rhodomicrobiaceae > JAWXCE01. The sequence continues at coordinate 4,566 of JBGSLP010000385.1, read as the reverse complement.
TGCCGCCCGCGACGCCTAGAGCTATGAGGATGACAAGAAAACGCGCCTTAAGGCTGGCGATCAGCAGCGCTTTGTATCCGCGCTCCATGCCTTGCAGCACATTTTCGATCATTCGGAAAATGAGGCCGGGTTTCGGCTCGTGCTTCAGAATGCGCGCGCACATCATTGGAGTGAGCGTCAACGCCACGAAGCCGGAGATAATCACGGCGCCTGCCAGCGTCAGCGCAAATTCGAGGAAGATTCGTCCAATGCGGCCGGATGCGAAGGCGATTGGCGCATAAACCGCCGCGAGCGTCATCGTCATCGCGATAACCGCGAACGCGATTTCCTTGGTGCCCTTGATGGCCGCCGCGATCGGCTCCATGCCCTCTTCGATGTAACGGTAGACGTTTTCGAGCACCACGATGGCGTCGTCCACCACGAGCCCGATGGCGAGCACCAGCGCCAGCAGCGTCAGCGTGTTGATGCTGAAGCCCATCACATACATCAGCGTGAACGTGGCGATCAGCGACACGGGGATCGTGACGATGGGGATAATCGAGGCGCGGAAGGAGCGCAGGAACACGACGATAACGATGATGACGAAGATCACTGCCTCGATCATCGTGATGTAGACGGCCTTGATAGAGCGGTCGATGAAAACCGCGCTATCGCTGCCGATCTCGGCTGACATGCCCTGCGGGAGGGTCGCGTTGATCTCCGGCAAAATGGCTTGCAGCGCGTTGGACACGTCGAGCGGGTTTGCGACGGCCTGCTTGATCACTCCTACTGTAATCGCAGGCGCGCCGTTATATCTGCTGTCGCGACGCTCGTCCGCCGCGCCAAGCTCGACGCGCGCGACCTCGCGCAGCCGCACCTGATAACCGTTGGCCTGCTTCACGCGAATACGGCCAAATTCTACTGGGTTCGTCAGGCCGGTGCGTGACAGCACGGTGAATTCGCGATCAATGCTTTCAAGTCGCCCGGCAGGCAGTTCAACGTTCTGGGCGCGGATGGCGTCTTCTATATCCTGAATGGTGAGGTTGTAGGCGGCGAGGCGCTCCTGGTCGATCCAGACGCGCATGGCGTAGCGCCGCTCTCCAAGGATGAGCACGTCGGCGACGCCCTGCAGGTTTTTCAGCCGGTCTAGCACATAGCGGTCGACATAGTCGGTGATCTGGAGCGCGTTCATGCTCTCGTTGCGGAAAACGAGGTTGATGATCGGCTGCGCGTCGGCCTCAACCTTGCGGATGATCGGCTCGTCCACCTCGTCCGGCAGGCGACTGCGGACACGGCCCACGCGGTCGCGCACGTCGTTCGCGGCGACGTCAGGATCGACGCCTAGCGTGAAACGGACGGTGATGCGGCTCGATTCGGCGCGGCTGGTCGATTCCAGAATGTCGATGCCCTCGATGCCAGCAATCGAACCCTCGAGGATTTGCGTTATTTGGCTTTCGATAATCTGCGCCGATGCGCCCGGATAGCTGGCGGTGACGGACACCACCGGTTCGTCGATGTTCGGATATTCCCGCACGCTGAGGCGGTCGAACGAGACAATGCCGACGAGCACGAGCATGAGGCTAAGGACGGTCGCGAAAACGGGCCGTCTGATACAGATTTCCGAAAGTCCCATGTAGGGCGGCCCTAGCTGCGCTGCGCGTTATTGAGGGGGCCCGATATGACATCAACTGGCGCGCCGTCGCGCAAACGAGTCTGGCCAGAGACGATAACCTGAGTGCCTTCTTCGACGCCGTTGAGGATCTCGACTTCGCCGGACCGGCGCCGCCCGAGCGTCACCTTGTTCTCCTTCGCCTTGCCGCCGACTATGGAGTACACGATTTTGTCATTGCCGGCAGGAACCACAGCGCTTTCCGGCACCCGGACAACCTCGCGCTCCTGCAGACCCTTGATGATCACGCGCGTGAAAAGGCCTGGGCGAAGAGCGAGATCGACATTCGGAACGCGCGCGCGAATTCGCAAGGAGCGTCCATTGACGTCCACTTGTGGATCTATGGCGTATACTTCGCCTGGGAACGTTCGCCCTGGGAAGGCGTCTACTGTCAGTTCTACGATCTGCCCCCTACTCACTTGCGTGAGGACGGTTTCCGGCAGGCGGAAGTCGAGTTTCAGGACGTCGATTTTTTCAAGGTTTACGATCGGGGAGCCGGGCGTTGCATAGGCCCCTACGGACAGATCGCGCAACCCCACTCGACCATCGAACGGCGCGGTGATGGAAAGCTTCGCTAGTCGCGTTTCGGCAAGCTGCAAGGTCGCTTTGGCTGTCGCGAGGGCCGATGTCGCCTCGTCGAACGACTTGTCGGTGCCGCTGCCGCTACGCGAGAGGCTTTGCGCCCGGTCGAAATTCGACTGCGCAAGATCGAGGCGCGCTTTCGCGTCGGCCACTTCCGCGTTGGCAAGAGCATCGTCGAGCTTGATAAGTACGGAGCCCATTTTCACCTGCTCGCCCTCCTGAAAGGAAATCTCGGAGATACGGCCGGTCACTTCGCTGGAAACCTGCACAGACTCGTCGGACCGCAGGCTGCCGACCGACCATAGGTCATCGGTCGAGGTGCCTTTACGGGCGAGCGCGACTTCGACCGGAGCGGCGCGTCCGCCCTGTCCGCCTTCCGCGCCGCCGCCTGCAGGCCTATCGCCACCCTGCGCCACTGCCTGGCCGGGCTTCGTTACACTGTCGGTTTCTGCAAATGGGTTGCCCTGTAAAGCGTAATAAGCCCCGGCAGCCGTCAGGGCCAGCACGACGGCGATACTTAAAATTTTACCCATGCATGATCCCGTGACGATTATGAGTTGCGAAGTATACTGATAATAATCAGCATACTTTGACGGCAGTAGTGTGACTCATAACAGACAATTGACCGGATAAGTTTCCCTAAGGCCGCCATTTCTTTGAAATAGCCGCCTTTTCGGCCTCCGCCGTCAGCGCGTCGCCCTGCATGACCTGATGAACATAGCCATCAATGAGTTGATCTTGCCCGGTTCCCGCCGGACTGTACTGACCAGACGCGCCACTGTTGGCGGCGGAAGCTGAATGCAGAATGACTTGCCATTCCCCCTCAGCCGTTCGACAGGCGACGCCGCGACCAGCCGACTCCACCACATATTCACGGCAATAGCGGTCATTCGTATTCATAAAGCTCTGGATGACAGCGGTTCGCATGGCGCATGCGTATGTATTCCCGTCAGGCGGAAGGCTATTTCGAGCTGCGCAACGCAGCGACCCGCCAGACCTGGCGCGTCGAGCCTACCGAATATCTCACGGAGCGTCAGGCGGGCGTGATGCTGACGCGGCCCGACATGATCCTCCAGTTTGCTCACCACTTGCGGGATATGTGGAAGCTGAAGGGCCACGGGAGTATTGCCGTTTATGCGCATGTGAAGATGTCGCTGAACGCGCGGCCTATGCAGGCGCTTGTCCGCCCGGACGCCGATCTCGCAGCCGAGACGCTCAATCTGCTGGCGCCCGACGCATGGGTGACGCAACTCACGACGCCGCTGAGCCGAATCTAGGTCGACAATCTGCGCCAATCCAGGCTTCCCGATGCAAATGCCGCTTTTCTTGGGAACCAACCTTTTTTCCACCCGTTAAACTTGCATCAGAAATATGTAAGGGAGAAAGTTCATGACACGGATCATAGCGCTCGCAGTTGCCGCGCTTATCAGCCTGCCGCTTGCCGCACAGGCTCGTATGCTTGGCATTGGCACCGAAACTCCGCAGCAGTTTGTTGAAGCTGCCGCGATTTATGACATGTACGAAATCGAGGCGAGCAAGGTTGCTCTGGAGCGCTCGCAAAATCCTGAAGTAAAGAAGTTTGCCCAGGACATCATCAACACTCACGGCCCAAGATCAGAGGCTCTCAAGACGGCAATTCAGACCGGGGCTGCCCCTGCCGCTCCAACAGCGATGGATTCCGATCACCAGGACATGGTCGAAAAGCTGAGAACAGCTGAAGGCGACAAATTTGATCGGCTTTTTCTGCGTCAGCAAGCCAATACCCGTGAGGACACGATCGAAGTTTTCGAACGTTATGCCGCGAATGGTGAGAACCCTGCTTTGAAAGCCTATGCAACTCAGGTTTTGCCAAATGTGAAAACTAGCATGACGAAGGCTGAAGGACTTTTGCAAACCGTGCGTAGCGCCAGCAAATAATGTCGTAACTCGCGTTTAAGTTTCGGTGGGTCAACTTATGTCGGCTCACCGAATTCGTTTGTGGCTATGAGTCACTGTCGACTTCGCGTAATCCTGTCCCCATTCACGCATATAATCCTGTAACAGTCATTGTCGTGACGACGAATATCCAAAGACAGGCTAGAGCAGGGTGGGGATTATTCTGGAAAAGTTTTCTGATGTTGAGCGCACGGCGAAAGGCGAGCCGCGCGCATGGGTATCGCTGTCCGGGCTGGAGACGCTCTGGTTCAATACGGGCACTTTATGCAATATCGCCTGCGTGAACTGTTATATCGAGAGTTCGCCCCGAAACGACCGGCTTGCGTATCTCGCGCTGGCCGACGTCACGTCTTATCTCGACGAGATTTCTCGCGAAAACCTGCCAGTTAAACTGGTGGGAT